>DATCLP010000256.1:0-12621 GCA_036563855.1 Steroidobacteraceae bacterium
CGCCCACGCGAGAGCCGCTTCTCCTTGAACGGCAAGCCCGTGACGCAGCTCTGGGGGCTCGGCACATTCGCCGAATACACCGTGCTACCCGTCGACACGATTGCCAAGGTTCGTGAAGACGCGAATCTGGACACGATCTGCTACATCGGTTGCGGCGCGACGACCGGCCTCGGAGCTGCGCTGTTTGCGGCGAAGATCGAGCCGGGCAGCTCCGTTGTCGTGTTCGGCCTCGGCGGCATCGGGCTCAATGTCGTCCAAGGCGCGAAGCTCGCCGGCGCCCGTCAGATCATCGGCGTCGATACGAACCCGGCGAAGGAAGCCGTCGCACGCAAATTCGGCGCCACCGACTTCGTGAATCCGACCGGCGTCGAGAAGATCGTGTCGCATTTGATGAAGCTGACGAACGGAGGCGCGGATTACAGCTTCGAATGCATCGGGATTCCGCACGTGATGCGCACTGCCCTCGAATGCACGAATCCCGCGTGGGGCGTGAGCTATGCGATCGGCGTCGCTCCGCACGGCGCCGAGATGAGCGTCGCGCCTGGTACCGTGTTCATGGGTCGCAAGTGGACCGGCTGCTACATGGGCGGCGCTCGGGTCAAGAACCTGCCCGAGATCGTCGACTGGTACGTCGAGAAGAAGATCGAGCTCGACTCGTTGATCTCGCACAAGCTGCCGCTCGAGCGCATCGGCGAGGGCTTCGATCTGATGAAGCGCGGCGAAGCGATTCGCTCAGTGATCGTGCTCTAGCCAGATTCGCGAAAGGTAAAGCTCCCGCCCGGCGGCATCGTTCGTCGTGAACAGGATGACGCCTGCGACCTGTCGCAAATCGAGCAGACGCCCGCTCGGGCCCCGCTCTATTTCCGCCAACGGCACCCTCAAGGTCGTGCGTTCGTTCGGCGGCAGTTCGTACTCGCGGTTGAAGCGATCCTCGAAGCGCTGATCGTGCTTGCGATCGTGGACCCGCAGCTTCAGCGTAAACACCGTGTCGCCTGGATTTGCGACGTCGATCATAAGCGCACCGAATCCGCTCCAATCCGGCACCGGTTCATCGAGATGAATGCCCGGCCATGTGCCCGGCTCGAAGCGCACATACAGCGCGCGTTCGTGCGCGGCCCGTGCGAACCGTTGAGGCATCGCGCGCTGCTCGAGGTGTGCATGGCTGCCAGACAGAAACCCATTGCGCTCGACGCGATCTCCCGCCAACAGTACGGGAAAGTCGCGGGTACGACGAACATAGTCGGCGGCTGTGGTCAGCAGCGGGATCGAGTGCCACACGAACGCTGCAATGCCGAACGCAAAAGTGACCTTCGCAAGCGATCGAGAAACCCGCTGGTCGAACGCCGCAAACACGCAAGCAGCAGCCAGCGTCCCGAGAATGTCGCTGCGCGCATCCAGCCACGAGGCGTCGCGCTCGAAAAATGCCTGCGCAACTTCGGTGACCAGTCCGAAGACACTCGTTACAACTATCGCGATCGCATACTGCCATTCGACGCGCAAATCGTTCAGCCGAGACCACTCGCGCATCATCAGCAACATCGCGATACATACGACGCCGAACACGGGAGCATGCGCAAAATCGTGTGCCGCGCGAATCGCCCTGGAGTCGCCTGGGTCTGGCGAAACGACGACCAGGACGAGCAGAATGGCGATCAGCCACCCGTAGAGTCGCAATGAGCGAGAACGAGCCACGCCCATCACCTTCCGCTCGCAGGCCGCGCCTCGCTGCAACGATGATCGCGTTGCGCGAGTATGCCGGAGAAGTGCAGGTCCTGATGGCGCGCCGTCATGCGTCGCTCGCTTTCATGGGCGGCTTGTGGGTGTTCCCCGGCGGCACGCTCACCGAGGCGGATCGCGGCGAAGCTGCACGCAAGCTTCTGCCGCCGAACTGTAAATCGTTCGAATTGCGCGACATTGAAGGCGATGTCCTCCCGCAAGATCTGTGCACGGCGCTCGCCATCGCGGCCATTCGCGAGACCTTCGAAGAAGCAGGCATCTTATTCGCGCGGCGCAAGGATGGAAGATCGCCTAATAGGGAACAACTGGAGCAGCTACAAACCGATCGAGCGCAGCTCAGTGCCGATCCGGCGCGCTTCATGGACGCGCTCGCCCGAGAACACTTGGTTCTGACCGTCGATCAGCTCGTCTATTGGGCGCATTGGATTACGCCGTCCGCCGTTTCGAGGCGCTTCGATACCCGATTCTTCGTCGGCCGGGCGCCGGAGCAACAGGATCTGATCGCCGATAAGTACGAAACTGCCGAGTGTCTGTGGGCAACGCCGCAGGATCTGCTCGAGCGCGCCGCACGCGGCGACATGCGTATTGCACAGCCGACGCTCTACACGCTCGAAGACTTGCGTACGAGCATCGAGCGGCATCGTACGCTGGATGCGCTCCTGAGCGCAGAATCGAATCGCGAGGTCGCCGCCATCATGCCGAAGCTCTCGGAAACGGACGGCAAGACGCTCATCGTCATGCCCTGGGACCCGACTTATTCGTCGATTCCGGGCGAAGGCGTTCGCACGGATCAACGTTTCGAACCGGCGTTGCTGGCGATGCCGGGAAGAATCGAGCGAGACCATTAGATCGCCCGCTCGTGCAGGCGACGCACAAGGGCTTGGGGCCCGGGGCGCGCGGCTTGAGGCCAATCGCGCGAATGCGCGCCCTATCTTCAGCCTTCAGCCTCCAAACGCAGCGCGTTTGGCTCAGCGCCACTCCAGCAGAATCTTCCCGATATGCTCGCTGCTCTCCATGCGCGCATGCGCCTGTGCGACATCTTTCATCGCATACACGGAATCGATGACAGGCTTGATTCGCCCTGACTCGAGCAATGGCCACACGTTGTCGAGCAACTTCTTCTTGATGCTTTGCTTGAATTCGACTTCGCGCGCACGGAGCGTCGAGCCGGTGACCGTGAGCCGACGCTGCATCACCCTCAGGACATCGAGCTCGCCTTTTGTGCCGCCTTGCGACGCAATCATGACGAGCCGACCTTCGACGGCAAGCGCCTGCAGATTGCGCGACAGATACTTGCCGCCGACCATATCGAGAATCACGTTGACGCCGCGCCCGTCGGTCGCCTTCGTCACTTCCTCGACGAAATCCTGAGTCTTGTAATTGATCGCAAGCTTCGCACCGAGCGATTCGCAAGCACGGCATTTCTCATCGGATCCCGCCGTGGCGAACACTGTGTGTCCCAGCGCGGTACCGAGCTGGATTGCGGTCACGCCGATACCGCTCGTTCCGCCGTGCACGAGCAAAGTCTCGCCCGGGTGCAGCCGGCCGAACTCGAACACATTGCTCCAAACGGTGAAGAACGCTTCCGGTAATGCGGCTGCATGCACGAGCGATATCCCGCGCGGAATCGGCAGCACTTGTCCTTCGTGGACGGCGCAATATTCGGAATATCCGCCGCCCTGCAGGAGCGCGCACACGGTATCGCCGATTTTGAACTCGCGGACCTGCGCGCCCACTGCCTCCACGGTGCCCGACGCTTCGAGGCCCGGATTCGTCGGTGCACCCGGCGGCGACGGATACGCTCCACGGCGTTGCAGGATATCTGCTCGATTCAATCCAGCCGCAGCTACCTTGATCAACACATCATGCGGACCAGACGACGGCAACGGCCGCTCCGTGAGCACGAGCTGCTCCGGTCCGCCCGGCTGCGCAACATCGACGACCCGCATCGTTCTTGATTCGGCCATACGCAATGCTCTTGCGAGTGCGGCTCAGCGAGCCGCGCGCTTCGGGATATAGAGATCGGTGAGCGTACCGTCGAACGCTTCGGCGGCGAACGCAATCGTTTCCGACAACGTCGGATGCGGATGAATCGTGAGCCCGATATCGGCCGCATCGCAGCCCATTTCGATCGCAAGCGCGACCTCCGAGATCAGATCTCCGGCATTCGGTCCGACGATCCCGCCGCCGACGACGCGATGCGTCGTCTTGTCGAACAGCAGCTTCGTTAAGCCGTCGTCGCGACCAAGCGAAAGTGAGCGTCCGCTGGCAGACCACGGAAAAACCGCCTTCTCGTATTCGATGCCCTTCGACCTGGCATCCGTTTCGGTCAAACCGACCCATGCAACTTCCGGATCCGTGTAGGCCACGGACGGAATGACCCGTGCATCGAACGCCCGCTTCTCGCCGTGCGCAACTTCTGCTGCCAACTTGCCTTCGTGCGATGCCTTGTGCGCCAGCATCGGCGGCCCTGCGATATCGCCAATCGCGAAGATGTGCTGCACGTTCGTGCGCATTTGCCGATCGACCGGAATGAAGCCGCGCTCGTTGACGACGACGCCCGCAGCCTCCGCGTTGATCCGTTTGCCGTTGGGAGTGCGGCCGACAGCCAACAAGACTCTGTCGAAAATCTCCGACTTCGGCGCCTCTCCCGACTTGTTCACGAGCTCGAACGTCGCACGCAAGCCCGTCTTGAGCGGCTCGAGCTTCGTAACCTTCGTGCCGAGCAGGATCTTCTCGTAACGCTTCGAAATCCGCTTTTCGAGCGGACGCACCAGATCGCGGTCGCAACCAGGAATCAATCCGTCGGTCAGTTCTACGACTGTCACTTTGACACCGAGCGCGTCGTAGACGGTGGCCATTTCGAGACCGATGATGCCGCCGCCGATCACGAGCAACCGCTTCGGCAAGTCGAGCTCGAGCGCGCCCGTGGAATCGATGATGCGCGGATCGTCGGGTAGCCCCGGTAAACGAATAGATTCCGAGCCGGCGGCGATGATGCATTGAGCGAACGACACGCGACGCGGCTGTTGACCGCCCTCGCTCGTCACTTCGATCTCGTGCGGCGAGACGAACTTGCCCGTGCCGCGAATGACCTCGACCTTGCGCTGCTTCGCAAGCGTGCTGAGTCCGCCGGTGAGCCTCCCGACGACTTTGTTCTTCCATTCGCGAAGTTTGTCGACTTCGATTTTCGGCTTCGTGAACTTGATGCCGGCCTCGGCCATCTCCTTCGCGTCTTCGATGACCTTCGCGGCATGCAGCAGCGCCTTCGAAGGAATGCAACCCACATTGAGACAGACGCCGCCGAGTTGCGGCCAGCGCTCGATCAAACCGACTTTCATTCCCAGATCGGCCGCACGGAATGCAGCCGTATAGCCGCCCGGGCCAGCGCCGAGCACGACGACGTCGAAATCGTACGAGCCACGCGCGACAGGCTGAGCAACCCGCACTTCCTCGGTAGCCGGTGCGCTCGGTCGTTGCGGCGCTTCGGGTGCAGGTGGAGGGGACTCGCTGCGCGCCGCCGAATCTTGCGCTTCAGCAGCAGCGGTCACCTGCGTTTCCCCGCCCTCTTCCGCTTCGAGCTCGAGAATCAGACTGCCCTTGGAAACGCGATCGCCTTTCTTGATCGCAACCGTCTTCACCGTGCCCGCTGCGGTTGCAGGCACATCCATGGTCGCTTTCTCGGTTTCGAGCGTAATGAGCGGTGTATCGATCTCGATCTTGTCGCCCGGCTTCACCAAGACATCGATGACCTCGACGTCCTTGAACTCGCCGAGATCCGGTACGGTGATCTTGCTCATCCTGCCTCCGGCACGATCTCACGCATGCTGTGCATGCTCATGGGACCGCCTCCAGCAAACCGGAGACGTCTGCAAGCTTCTGGGCAAGGAACGTCGTGAATCGTACCCCGGCGGCGCCGTCGATCACGCGATGATCGTAAGCGAAAGTGAACGGCAGGATCAGCCGCGGCACGAACTGTCCATCCTTGTACACCGGCTTCATGTACGACCTCGCGACGCCGAGAATCGCAACCTCGGGCGCATTGATGATGGGCGTAAACGCCGTGCCGCCGATGCCGCCGAGGCTCGAGACCGTGAAGCTCGCGCCTTGCATCTCTGCTGCTGTGAGCTTGCCTTCGCGTGCTTTTGCGGACAGCGTGCCAAGATCGCGAGCGAGCTCATAGATGTCCTTGCGATCCGCATCGCGAATGACTGGAACGACCAGACCGTTCGGCGTGTCCGCCGCAAAGCCCAAGTGAATGTACTTCTTCAGAATCAAGTTCTGGCCGGAGGGATCGAGCGAGCTGTTGGCGATCGGAAATTCCTGCAGCGCCTTTACGCACGCGCGCAGAATGAAAGCCAACGGCGTGAGCTTGATGCCTCGTTGCGCGGCCTCTTCTTTCAGCCGGTTGCGCGTCTCTTCGAGTTCGGTGATGTCCGCCTCGTCCATCTGCCAGACGTGCGGGATGTTCACCCAGCTCGCATGCAAGCGCGGACCGGAAATGCGTTGAATGCGCCCGAGCGGTTTGACCTCGATCGCACCGAACTTCGCGAAATCGACTTCCGGAACCTTCGGCAGTGCCGTTGCGCCGGCCGCACCCGGTATGCCTTGCGTCAGCGCCTGCTTTACCCACGCCTTCACATCCTCCGGCGTGATACGTCCTTTGACGCCGGAGCCTTTGACGCGGCTCAGGTCGACGCCCAATTCACGCGCGAGCTTGCGCACCGACGGACTCGCATGCGCGCGCGAAAAGCCGGCTTCATCGATAGCGTGTACGGGCGCAGGCGACGGAGCGCGAGCGGGCTCAGGACGCGGTGCTTCAAGCTCCGGCGGTGCTGTCGGAGCGGCAGGCGGCGGTTCAGCCTTGCGTTCCGCTGCAGGCGATGCGGGCGCCGCAGGCGCGGCGCCTCCTGCACTCTCCACTTCCAGGATCAAACTTCCCTGCGAAACGCGGTCGCCTTTCTTCACGGCCACCGATTTCACGCGTCCGGCCGCGGTTGCCGGCACTTCCATCGTGGCCTTCTCCGTCTCGAGCGTGATCAGCGGCGTATCGATCTCGATCGTATCGCCGGGCTTGACCATGACGTCGACGACTTCGACGTCCTTGAAGTCGCCGATATCCGGGACAGTAATCTGGACCTGCTGTGGCGTTGTCGGTGCTGGAGCTGCAGGCGCGCTTTCGCGAGCCTCTGTCTTGTCAGCAGTAGCCGGTGCGCTTGCGGACGCTTGCGGTGCAGGCGCTTCGGCAGCGGCAGGTTGCGCGGCACCTGCTTCATCGACTTCGAGAATGACGCTGCCCTTCGAAACGCGATCGCCCTTCTTGACGATGACCTCTTTGACGACGCCTGCGCTCGTGGACGGAACATCCATCGTCGCTTTTTCCGTCTCGAGCGTGATGAGCGGCGTATCGATATCGATCTTGTCGCCCGGCTTCACCATGACGTCGATCACCTCGACGTCTTTGAAATCGCCGAGATCGGGAACGGTGATCTTGCTCATGCTGCCTCCGGCAGCATCGCAGGCTGCAGACTGTAGGCTCTAGGCTCTAGGCCAAGAAAAGAGCTCATCTCGACCAGTTCGATCATTGAATCGACTTTACGGTTGTAGATCGTGGACCGGCGACGAACGTCGGCGTTTGTCTTCATCTCGCCTACAGCCTCCAGCCTAGAGCCTACAGCCGTGCGCACCGCGCTCGTTCATTCGGTGACCGGATTCGGTTTGTTCGGGTCGATGTTGTATTCCTTCATCGCCCCTTTGACGGTCGCCATGTCGAGCTTGCCTTCATCGGCCAACGCGCGCAGCGCAGCCACGACGATGTGGTATCGATCGACTTCGAAATGCCGACGCAGCTGTGCACGCGAATCGCTGCGTCCGAAGCCGTCGGTGCCGAGCACGATGTAGCGTCCCGGCACCCATTGCCGGATCTGATCCGGCACGATCTTCATGTAGTCGGTCGCTGCGACGAACGGTCCGGTACGGTCGCCCAAGCACTGACGCAGGTACGGCACCTGAGGCGGCTGATCCGTGTTGAGCAGATTGCGACGCTCGACATCGAGCGCCTCGCGCCGCAGCTCCGAGAAACTCGGCACGCTGAAGACGTCGGAAGGAACACCGTAGTCCTTCTCGAGGATCTCAGCCGCAAAGAGCACCTCGCGCAGAATCGTGCCCGATCCGAGCAGGTTCACGCGCACTTTGCCGCGCCCGCCGGACTTCAACAGATACATCCCTTTGATGATTCCCTGCTCGACGCCCTTCGGCATGGGCGGATGAACGTAGTTTTCGTTCATGCAGGTGATGTAATAGAAGATGTCTTCCTGCTCGACGTACATGCGCCGCAGGCCGTCGTGAATGATCACGGCGAGCTCGTACGCGAATGTCGGGTCGTACGAAACGCAATTCGGCACCGTCGATGCCAAGAGATGGCTGTGGCCATCCTGATGCTGCAAGCCTTCGCCCGCGAGCGTCGTGCGGCCTGCGGTGCCGCCAATCAAGAATCCGCGAGCCTGACTGTCGCCGGCGGCCCAGATGAAATCGCCCACGCGCTGGAAGCCGAACATCGAATAGAAAATGTAGAACGGCACCATCGACAGACCGTAATTCGCGTAGGCCGTACCGGCGGCAATGAAAGAGCACAAGGCGCCGGCCTCGTTGATGCCCTCCTCGAGAATCTGCCCCTTCTTGTCTTCCTTGTAGAACGCGAGCTGATCGGCGTCCTGCGGCGTATACAGCTGGCCCATCGACGAATAGATGCCGATCTGCCGGAACATGCCTTCCATGCCGAACGTGCGCGCCTCGTCGGGCACGATGGGCACGATGTGCCGCCCGATGTTCTTGTCTCTGACGAGAATCTGCAGGATGCGCACGAATGCCATCGTCGTCGAAATGTCGCGATCGCCCGTGCCCTGCAGCAACGGCTCGAACACTTCGAGCGGCGGAATCTCGAGCTTGGGCGCGTCGGTACGACGTTGCGGAAGGTATCCGCCCAAGCGCGCGCGCCGCTCATGCAAATACTTCATCTCTGGGCTGTCTGCCGGCGGCTTCTTGAACGGCGCTTTGGCGATCTCCTCGTCCGAGATATCGATGCCGATCCGGTTACGAAATTCCTTCAGCGCCTCGTCATCGAGTTTCTTTTGCTGATGCGTGATGTTCTGGCTTTCGCCCCACCGGCCCATCAAGAAACCCTTGACCGTCTTGGCAAGGATGACGGTGGGTTGGCCCTTGTGATTCACCGCAGCGTGGTAGGCGTTCCAGACCTTCTTGTAGTCGTGGCCGCCGCGATTCAGTCGCCAGATCTCGTCGTCCGTCATGTTCGCGACCATTTCCTTCAGCTCGGGATACCGGCCGAAGAAATGCTCGCGCGTGTAGGCACCGCCCTTGGCCTTGAAGTTCTGATACTCGCCGTCGACGCATTCTTCCATCACACGCCGCAGCAGACCCTTCGTATCGCGTGCAAACAGCGGATCCCAGCGCGAACCCCAAATGACTTTGATGACGTTCCAACCCGCGCCCATGAACGCCGCTTCGAGCTCTTGGATGATCTTGCCGTTGCCGCGCACGGGGCCGTCGAGGCGCTGCAAGTTGCAGTTGATGACGAAGATCAAATTGTCGAGCCGCTCGCGCACCGGCATCGTGATCGCGCCCATCGATTCGGGCTCGT
The DNA here is from genome assembly GCA_036563855.1 of Steroidobacteraceae bacterium. Taxonomy (GTDB): domain Bacteria; phylum Pseudomonadota; class Gammaproteobacteria; order Steroidobacterales; family Steroidobacteraceae; genus Steroidobacter. The sequence goes on from DATCLP010000256.1 coordinate 9,395, forward strand.
CCATTTCGCCGTCGCCGAGGAACGCCCAGATCTTCCGATCCGACGGCGGAATCAGTCCACGATGCTCCAAATAGCGCTGAAAGCGCGCTTGATAGATCGCCATCATCGGACCGAGACCCATCGACACGGTCGGAAACTGCCAGAAATCCGGCATCAGCCAGGGATGCGGATACGAGCTCAAACCGTGCTTGGGATCGGCAACTTCCTCGCGGAAATGCGCTAGATGCTCTTCGGTGAGCCGTCCTTCCAGATAGGCGCGCGCATAGATGCTAGGCGAAGCGTGACCCTGGATATAAATGAGATCGCCGGGATGGTTCTCACTCGGCGCACGCCAGAAATGATTGAAACCGACCTCATACAACGTTGCGGCCGATGCGTAGGTCGCGATGTGGCCGCCGTACTCCGAGCTTTGACGGTTGGCCTGCACAACCATCGCCATCGCGTTCCACCGGATGTACGCCTCGAGGCGGCGCTCGATCGTTCGGTCGCCCGGGTACTCTTTCTCGAGACTGCCGGAAATCGTGTTGACGTACGCCGTGTTCGGGCGGAACGGCAGATAACCCCCCGAACGGCGCGTGTGATCGATCAACCGTTCGAGCAGGAAATGCGCTCGCTCCGGACCGTGCGTCTTCAGGACGGAGTCGATCGACTCCAACCATTCGCGAGTCTCGTCGGGATCTACGTCGTCGATTCGGGAAAGGCTGGACATACGTGCGTGCCGTCGACAGAAAGCCTGCGTATGATCTGAGTTTAGTTTTTGAGCGTCAAGGAAAGTGGAATTGTGGAATTGCTTCCCGCACAGCGCGATTTACGTATTTCGATGCGGCGTTTTCCGCTCGACGAGCAAGCGTTCGTTGCGCACGATGCAGCAATCGTGATTTGCGACGGCGAAGCTGCGCCCGCACAGCTACGACGCTTGCCCTACGGCGTATTGCTCGAGCGTCGGTTCAACAGACAAGCGCGTAGCCAATCGTGCGTCAGTTTGTTGAGTACGCACGTCGGCCCCCAATCGATCCCTTGCGCGCTCGCATTCCTGCGCAAGAACGCATCGACGTTCGACCTGTTGAGCTTGGGCGCCCGCGCTTGGAAGGCGCTCGCGTCGGAAGCGCCGCGCCGCGTTCTGATCGGCGTTGCAAATCTCGACACTGAAAAACATGCAAGCGCGCTCGAAGCCTTCCTCGCCGCTGTGCTCGCCGGCTCGGCGCGTCTACCCGTCCTGAAGTCGAAGCGCCCGCCGCAGGCAGACGTGGAAGCGATCACGCTGTGCTCCGAAACCGCCGACATCGACATCTCCCGCACCGTCGCGCTCGACCGCGGCAACCATGTCGCACGCTGGCTGACGACGCTGCCGCCGAACGTGCTCGACAGCGCCAACTATCGTCGCGCGATCGCGATCCTCGCTCGGCGACACCGATGGGGATTCACCTTCTTCAATGTGCCCGCGTTACGACGGCAGCGTGCCGGTGCGTTTCTCGCCGTCGCACGCGCAAACGACCACGATGCAGCTGGCATCGTGCGGCTCATCCGACGAGCGCGCGACCGCAAAGGCGTGCGCGGACGCATTGCGCTCGTCGGGAAAGGCATTTGTTTCGATACGGGCGGCATCAATTTGAAGCCGCACAAATCGATGTACCAAATGCACGAGGACATGCAAGGCAGCGCGGTCGCTCTCGGCACACTGCTTGCGCTCAGCGAGCTCGACGCGCCGTTCGACATCGACTGCTGGCTTGCGATCACCGAGAACAACATCGGTCCCAGTGCGTATCGGCCGCAAGAGGTCGTGACCGCCGCCAACGGTACGACGATTCAAGTCGTACACAGCGATGCCGAAGGCCGTATGGCGCTTGCGGACACGCTCGTGCTCGCCTCGCGTGCAAAGCCTGACGTGCTGGTCGATTTCGCAACGCTAACCGGCGCCTGCATCAATGCGCTGACCGAACGCTATAGCGGCGTGTTCACGAATCGGCCCGACTGGCATTCCATCCTCGAGTCGGCCGGCCGGCAAAGCGGCGAGCGCGTCTGGCCGTTCCCGATGGATGAGGATTTCGACTCGGACCTCGAGTCGACGATTGCAGACGTTCTCCAGTGCACGGTGGACAGCAAGGGCGATCACATCCTCGCAGCGCGATTCTTGAGTCGTTTCGTCCCGACGGACACGCCGTGGATTCACGTGGACTTGGCCGCCAGCAACCGCCGCGGCGGACTCGCACACATTCCGAGCGACTTCACGGGCTTCGGCGTGCGCTTTGCGGTCAATCTGTTGTTGGATCAGGATCTATTCGGGAAGACACGACGCCAGAGGGCGGAAACGGCTCGAAGCCGCCGACAGCCGCGTCGATGACTTGCTTTTGCCGGCCGCAGTTTGCCGATACTCTTGCGGCCTCACGACCGCAAGGCCACGCATGCAAACGCTGACGATCACCCGGCCCGACGACTGGCACCTGCACGTGCGCGACGGCGCGCATCTTGCGAGCGTCGTCCCCTTCACGGCGCGGCAATTTGCCCGCGCAGTCATCATGCCGAATCTGAAACCGCCCGTGACGACCGTGGCGCAAGCGGCGGAATACCGTCAACGCATCCTCGAGGCCGTTCCTAAAGGACTGTCGTTCGAGCCGCTCATGACGCTGTATCTGACTGACGCGACCGCACCCGACGAGTTGCGAGCGGCGAAAGCCAGCGGATTCATCGTCGGAGCAAAGCTCTACCCCGCCGGTGCCACGACCCACTCGGACGCAGGCGTCACGAGCGTCGAAAAGATCTTTCCGGCACTCGCAGCGATGGAAGAAGTCGGCCTCGTGCTGCAAGTCCATGGCGAGGTCACGGATCCGAATGTGGACGTCTTCGATCGCGAAGCGGTGTTCATCGATCGAGTTTTACGCCGTATCGTGCAACGATTCCCGCAATTGAAGGTCGTCTTCGAGCACGTCACGACGCGAGAAGGTGTCGAATTCGTGCAAAGCTCGAGTCCCAGGGTCGCGGCCACGCTCACTCCGCAGCATCTGCTGCTCAATCGAAATGCGATCTTCCAGAGCGGTATTCGACCGCATCACTATTGCCTGCCCGTGTTGAAGCGCGAGCTGGACCGCGAGGCGCTGCTTGCCGCAGCTACGGGCGAAAATCCCAGATTCTTTCTCGGCACCGACAGCGCACCGCATGCACGACATACCAAGGAGCACGCCTGCGGGTGCGCCGGTATTTTCTCCGCCCATGCGGCGCTCGAGCTCTAT
>DATCLP010000257.1:0-2690 GCA_036563855.1 Steroidobacteraceae bacterium
CGGAGCTCTCGTTCGTAAACGAGCTGAACGGCTTTGTCGCAAGCGGTTTGCGCCAGCCCGAGGAGAGCCGTGCCACGACGCCGCGCGAAGTCATCGCGCGGCCAGAGACTGCGCTCACCCGTCGTGCGCTCGAAGTACTCGATGATGACGTTCGACTCCATCAGCATCGTACCGTCGTCGAGGAAGACGGTCGGTGCCCTGACGACCGGATTGATCCCTCTGAACTTGTTCAGCTCGGCGAACACCGAGACCGACTCGTGCTCGAAAGCGACGCCGAGCTCCGACAAGCTGATCGCAACGCGTCTCGTGTACGGGGATGAAAGCGCACCGACGAGTTTCATGGCTCAGTAACTCTCACCGTTCTTGCGCGTGAAGCGCCACACACGTCCATCCAAGACCGCCACGAGATCGTCGAACGGATAGCTGACGCGGTCGCCGGCTGTTCTGTCGCCCACTTCCAAATAGGTGGCCGGCCGACTCGAACGATTCTCGAGATGATGGCTCCCCTTCCCCGCCGCGAAGCCGCAGCACCATCCGGCGCTCATGGTCCATTCATCGGTCCCGCTCACGACAACGAGATCTCCGTCGAGCACATAGATGAATTCATCTTGTTTGCTGTGCTCGTGCTGAAGCGCCGAGATCGCACCGGGCTCGAGCGTCGTGAGATTCACGCCGAAGTTCGTCAAGCCGAAGAGGTCGCCGAGGGAGCGCTTGTGCCGCCCGCGCATCCGGCTCGCAAAAGGCTCGGGGTAATTGGAGCGAGATATCCGAAGGGGCGCCTCGCTGGCAACTATAGGGGCTCGAGTCATGTTCCAACTCACCGTTTCTCAGCCTGAAGCGCCGATCGACGCTGCAGCGCGCTTGCCGCCGCTCCATCGCGAGCGCGCCAGCACCGCGTGCGAATGAACAATTCCATAAATTGTTCACTATTATTGTGATATTGTATTTATTGTTCACGATGGATTTCAATATGCTCACCATGGCGGGTCCGCGGCTGCTAACCGCCAAAGATTGCTGTCAGACTGAGCCCGCCCAAGCCTGCATGAACAACGCGCTGCCGTAAGTTAGTTAACCATCCGGTTGACTATTCGGGTCTCGGGCGTATATTCAACCGTATGGTTAACAGTAGCGCTCAAACGCTCGATCGCGTCTTCCACGCTTTGGCCGATCCGACGCGGCGGAGAATGCTCAAGAGCTTGGCTTCCGGAGAACGTACGGTCAGCGAGCTCGCAGAACCCTTCCACATGTCGCTCGCCGCAGCTTCGAAACACATTCGAGTGCTCGAGCAGGCCGGACTTGTGCGGCGCACCGTGCAAGGCCGAACGCACTATTGCCGGCTGAATCCGAAACCGCTGAGCAATGCCCACGAATGGCTCAGCTTCTACGAACGCTTCTGGAACGAGCGCCTCGATGCACTCGAAGCGTTGTTGCGCCACCCTGATCGAGAGCGGGAGACCGAATCATGAACGACTTCGCCAAAGTCACTGCACCCGGAACGTTGCGCATCGAGCGGCTCCTGCCGGGTCCGATCGAGCGAGTCTGGCGCTATCTCACCGATTCGCAATTGCGCGCGAAATGGTTTGCATCGGGCGAAATGGAATTGCGCGTCGGCAGCCGCTTCGCGCTTTTCTTCAAGCACTCCGATCTTTCCCCGCACGTCGAGCCGACGCCTGCGCGCTTCAAAGAGATGGAGAACGGCGTAACCGTTTACGGACTCATCACGCAGGTCGATCCGCCGCGACTCCTCAGCTACACCTGGAGCGAGGAATCCGACACATCGGAGGTAACCTTCGAACTGAAGCCGCAAGGCGCAGATGTCTTACTCGTCGTGACGCAGCGTCGATTGGCGAATCGAGCCGAGATTTGCGACGTCGCAGCCGGTTGGCACACGCACCTCGACATCCTCGGAGACAACCTGCACGGCCGCACGCCGCGTCCGTTCTGGTCCACTCATACGAAGATCGAAGCCGAATACGAACGCAGCATCCCGAGCCAGATGACGATCGTTCGTGTCAGCCGCGATTTTCCAGTGCCCGCCGAGCGCGTGTTCGATGCGTGGATCGATGCGAGCATTGCATCGAAGTGGCTCTTCACGACCCCTGACACGCAGATCGTTCGCGCAGAGATCGATGCGCGACCCGGCGGAAGTTTCTCGATCGTGGATCGCCGCGACGGCGAAGACGTCGAGCACTGCGGCCGATATTTGGAATTCGATCGACCGCGGCGGCTCGTCCTCACGCTGCAGGTGCCGAAGTATTCAGAACAAGTGGATTGCATTGCCATCGACATCTTGCCGACGAGCTCCGGCTGCAACTTGACGCTCACTCACGAGCTTTCACCCGAGTGGGCCGAGCAGACGCGCGAAGGCTGGACGACGCTGTTGGAGGCATTGGCAAAGCAGGTGGCGTAAGAGGCCACAGGCTACAGCTCGATGCGCGGTGCGCGCCGTCGATCGCCTCTCCTTGGGGAAAGGCGGGGCTTTACGCACGCTTCGCTCTGGACTTTCAGTGGAACGTTCGCGTGATTCGTGCGCTTCTGTCTACAGCCCACAGCCTAGAGCCTACAGCCTATCAAGGAGCTCTTCATGATCCCTCACAAACCCGCCGGTTACAGCTCGGTGTCGCCCTACCTCATCGTCGATGGTGCAGATAGGACCATCGAATTCTTGAAGCGCGTGTTCGATGCTGTCG
>DATCLP010000258.1:0-9227 GCA_036563855.1 Steroidobacteraceae bacterium
GCATAGATGTTGTACGGCTTCAGCCGGAGCCCCGACGTACTTCCATCGCGTCCTTCACGTTCTTGACGCCCTCGGTGTCCTTTGCCAATTGCAGCGCGCGGGCGCGCACCTTTTCGTTTTCGACGAACCCGCTCAGCTGCACGGTGCCCTTGAACGTCTCGACGTTGATGTTGTGCACCTTCGTTACCGGATCCTCGATCAACTTCGCCTTGACCTTTGCCGTGACGACGCCGTCTTCGATGGCCTCGCCCGTCGGCTGCTGCCTCGGCATCGGACTGCAGCCGACCAGCGGCGTCGAGATCAAAGCAAATGCAAGCAGGAACGCGGAAACGTTAGTACCCAACTGACGCAACATAACTCGAGTGCCCGTCGAGGCAGGGCAGATGCCGAGATCAGCCCGCGTCGCGACGGCGTTCCGCTTCTCGCTTCGCGTTCTCGAGCTCCGCATCCGCTCGCTCTTTACAATCCTCTTGCGCAGCGCCGCTCAAGGCTTCGCACTTCGCGAGCGCGACCTTATGGTTCGCCTCGGCCTGCGCAACGGCAACTTTATACTCGCCTTCGGCCGCTGTCTCGCTCGTTTCTTGGGCAGCCTCCGCAGCTCGGTTCGGGTCGTTGTCCGCGGCAGCCTCGGCAGCCTGCTCTTGTGCCTCGGCCATGTTCTCGCGCGCATCCGCCGTGGCATCAGCTACGTCCCTCTGTGCTTCGGCTTCGGCTTGAGCGACATCGCTCCTCACCTCGGCCGGCGACTCCGCTCTGTTGCATCCCATCAACGCCAGCCCGGCAAAGGCGGCAATCCAAATTGCATGCAGTCTCATGTGAATACCTCGTTCGTTCCAAGTTGAGAAAGGCTTGCCGCGGGCCGACGAATCGTGCGGCTCGCGGATCGCCACGTGTGGTGCACTCGATGAACTCGGGATCGGCAGAGTGCTTACACGACTTTCGGCTCGTTAACGTTCGGTCGGAAACCGGGGTTCCGGGTCGGACGCGGCTGTAGGAACAGCAAGCGGCGAGGGATCGTTCGGATTCGCAGCTCAGGCGCTGCCGTACGAACACAGCCCCTCGATCGATATCTGGTGCGCGGCAGCGTTCCGAGTCAGGTTTGCATGGAGGATCGCTGCGTGGATGAGCACTCGAGCGCAGACCCGGGCGGCGCTGCCGAATTCGCGGACGAACCACTACATGCGCGTGCGGCGGAACTCACAGCTCTGTCACGGCATTTGATGCTGGTTGCGGAAGAGGAGAAAGCCGAACTCGCTCGCGAGCTGCACGATACGTTCGGAAGCAACCTCACCGCGATCAACATGGATTTGAACTGGATTGCGCGGCGGCTTCCGGACGACCGGCCGGAGCTCAAGGAACGGTTGCAACGCGCGTTGCGAATGCTCGGCGAAACGGTGGCCGCGAAGCAGGAGGTGATCGATCGGTTACGACCGAGTCATCTCGACACTCTGGGAGTTGCCGTCGCGCTGCGCACGCTCTGTCGCGAGCTGGAGACACGGACGGGCGGATCGTGCACGGTCGATGCCGGAGAGGATTTCGATGGCTTGGATCGAAGCTGTTCGATCGCCTTGTACCGAGTGGCGCAGGACGCGCTCGGACACGTCGATGCGTGCGCGACTGTGCACGTGGAGTTGCGCCGGGAAGCATCGGGCCTGCGCTTGCGCATTCACGCCGACAGTCCTGAGCTCGCACAGACAGTGTCGCAGTCGTCGCGCTCGCCGGCCTTCGTTCGCATGCGAGAGCGCATGCACGCAGTGGGCGGAACGCTGCGGGTTACAGCCGAGCAAGCCGGCGCAATCGTGGATGCTTTCGTTCCTCACCTCGAAGGAGTCGGCGAATAGCCTACATCCTGAACGGAGCCCCCGATTCGGGCGGCGCGCAGAAACGGTTCGTACGAACAACGGTCATAAGACAAGCGAATTGGGAGCTGACGATGGTCGAAAACGTTTGCGCTGACGGTACGGTTCAGAGCGCGAGGGCAGCCCCGCTGACCGCGCGCGAGCTGCGAGAGGAAACGCGATCCCGCGGCCTTGGAGAGTTGTTGGGCGACTGCGCCGCGATGCGCGATTTGTTCGACCAGATTCGTCGAGTCGCACCGACGCGGGCGAGCGTGTTGATCGTCGGGGAGAGCGGCGTCGGCAAGGATTTGGTGGCTCGCACCATCCATCAACTCAGTCCGCGCAGCAGCGAGCCGTTTCTCGCGGTGAATTGCGCTGCGATCTCGCCGTCGCTGCTCGAGGCGGAGCTTTTCGGCCATGAAGCCGGCGCATTGCCCGGGACTCCGCTCGCCGCAGCGGGGTACTTCGAACGCGCCAAGCAGGGCACGTTGCTGCTCGACGGCGTTACCGAGCTGCCGACGGAGATGCAGGTCAAGCTCCTCAATGCGCTCGAGTCCGGCACGATGCGGCGCGTCGGTAGCGATGAAGTGCGGCCGATCCGTTGTCGCGTGCTCGCGGCAACGACGCGCGATCCGGAGCGTGCGGTCGCCGAAGGGCGTCTGCGTGCGGATTTGCTCTATCGGCTGGCCGACTTCCCGTTGTTCGTTCCGCCGCTGCGGGAACGCGACGACGACGTCGAGCTGCTCGCGCACCATTTCCTGGCGAACTTGAATGCCGAGCAGGGGACCGCAAGACGCTTCTCGGGCGATTCGTTGCTGTGCCTGCGTCAACACAACTGGCCGGGCAACGTACGCGAGCTGCGCAACGTTGTGCATCGCGCCTTCATCCTCGCGGCGACGGAGCTCGATCTGCGCAAGGTCGTCGGCAAACCGATGATCCAGACGGTCAACGGAGACGCGTTGACGCTGCGGATCCCGGTCGGCACGAATCTGGCGGACGCAGAGCGCTGGATGATCATTGCGACGCTGAAAAAATGCGGCGGAAACAAGACGCGCGCCGCGGCGTTATTGGGCGTTAGCCTCAAAACCCTCTACAACCGTCTCAATGCCTACAGGGCCCAAGGCCTCGACGTAGGCGACTTCGACGGTGAACTCACGGAGGTTGCAGTCTGATGTTGAACACCAAAGATACCGAAGTCACCAACGAGACCCGCCAAGACGTCGAGCGGCCCATTCGAGTCATGATCGTGGACGATCACGCGATTCTGCGTGCTGGCGTTCGCGAGATGCTCGCGGACGAGCCCGACTTGCGGGTGGTCGGTGAGGCGGGATCGGCGGAAGAAGCGTTGCAGCTGCTGAACAGCGGTACCGAGGTCGACGTCGTCATCCTCGATGTGACTTTGCCGGGCCAAAGCGGCATCGATCTGCTGAAGACGCTGCGGCGCGATCGGCCCGATCTGCAAATCCTCGTACTGAGCATGCATCCGGAGCGCAGCTTTGCGGTGCGTTTGATGCGTGCGGGCGCGAACGGCTACGTGCCGAAGATGATCGTGCCCGAAGAGCTGGTGCGCGCAGTGCGCGCGGTCGGCTCCGGTCGGCGGTATATCACGCCGATCGTTGCGGAGCTGCTTGCATCGGAGGCTGCGGCCGAAGAAGAGGGACCGCTGCACAACCGGCTGTCCGAGCGCGAATTGCAGGTCTTCACTCGCATTGCCAAAGGCGTTTCGCCTGCAGTGATGGCGAACGAGCTGGGGCTGAGCGTCAAGACGGTCAGCACCTATCGCGCGCGCATCCTCGAGAAGATGGGCATGCGCAGCAATGCCGAGATCGCGGCTTACGCGGTCAGGAATCAGTTGGTCGATTGAGTTCAGGGCTACAGGCTAGAGGCTACAGGCGACAGTTCGGGCTCGGGTTTTGGGGCTCGAGGAAGCGGGCCACGCCGAAACCTCAACGGTCATTCGGAAGAGCGCAGCATGAAGGTGCGCATGGGATCTCGGATTTCAGTCCCTGATCGAGCGGAGCAGGACTTTCCAGATTCGTTGTTGTGAAGAGCGGCAACGGCGGATGCTCCTTGCCTTCGGCCTTCAGCCTCGGATGGATCCAAATCCGCCCGTCGTGCGTTGAAGCAGCCGGCTGGACCGTGGATCGGTCCCATTGTGCGGGGGTTTGAGGCTACCCGCACCGCATCAGACCCTGCACAGGACGCCCGGGGACCTCCCAGGACGATGGGACACCCGCTGAGAACCCATCGGACGCCCCGATCAGCGACTGTGCACTTGGGGCCGCGTGTGAACGCGGCCTCTTTTTTTGCGATAGGCACGGGGCAGGGCAGCAGCTGGTGCCAAGGCACCACCTTCAGCCCTTCAGTCTTCAGCCTCGAGCCTCGTGTCTTTCGAAGATTCCGGCGAACGAATTCGATGAATGCTGATTGGCTCGGGTGGGCAAGCTCGATGGTGCTGCTCGCCACGCTCACTCGACAGGTGTATTCGCAATGGAGGCAACGAACGGTTGCCGGCGTATCGAGTTGGCTGTTCGTTGGGCAACTGACAGCCTCGAGCGGATTTCTGATCTACAGCTTCCTCGTCGAGAACTGGGTGTTCGTATTCACGAACGCAGCGTTGCTCGTGACTGCCGTGGTAGGGCAGCTCATCTATAAGCGGAACGAGCGACTAGCTGCACGCGAGGCGCGCAATTGAGAATGGAGAATTGACCGCAGGCGCCCTGCGCTTGAACTCTTGCCAAAGCCCAGCGCCCAGAGCCCTTGCTAGTCTCAGCGCTCAACTTTCTTGATCTTGCGTCGGCGAGTGCCTTTGACGTCACTGTCGCGCGTATGGCGATGCCCAACTTCTTCTGCGTAGCCGCCTTGGGGATACGATTCGTCGCCGTCGAAGGCCTGCTTTTCGTCATCCTTTGAAGGTTGAAACCGGCGTTCATCGCCGGTGCGATAACGATCGCGCTCGGGCCCGGTTTGATAGCGCGCGCCGCGGCGTCGTTCGGGCCGGTTCGATTCTTGGCGATTGCGGGGCATGGAAGTCTCCAGCCTTCGGCAGGCTACAGGCAACAGGCTACAGGCCACAGTTGGCGCACAGCGCGTGCGGTCTTCAGCCTTCGCTCTTCGTTCGAGGAGACAATCCGGGAGCTGGAGAGATGTTCCGTATCTCGCGTGCGTGATCCCCTCACCAGCACGCCTTGCTCTGCTTGCCTTCCCGAGGAGAGGCAAACAACTCTGGCGCGCACCGCGCGCTTCTTTTTCCTTCAGCCTTAGTTTCGAGGATCACCTATCCTCACTCGCAATCAGCCGACACCACTCTGCTCGCGATCGCGTGGGATCGAATTCGAGCGCAGTTTCGGAATGTGTGGAGCGGCATTCGTCTTCCCAACGAACGACAACATAGCGGCCGGTGCGGAACTGCCAGACGTCGCCGCGCAAATCGATGCCGCTGTCCTTCAGGCGGACCGGATCTCCGACCCGCAATCTGGGTGTGCAATTGCTCATGCTGATGTCGCTTCCTCTCGATGCGTCCGTTCAACTCGTCGTTCCGGGGCGCGGACGAAGGGCGATATTGGCGCGCACCGAGCGCACTCACCATGGGTATGTGCGCAAGCTGCGGAACGAGTCACGCATAGCGCAAAGAACTGTGAACAGTACGTGACGAAGATCACAGCGTACCTGTCTCGCAAGGGCTCGCTGTGCTCGCCAAATCAGTTCGGGGCAAGTCGTGCGCAGGCGGCCGCGCGCTTTGCCGTAGTCGCTCCCGGCTCAATCGCCGGTCCACCACCCGACGAATTCCTGGAAACCGATCGAGCCGTCGCCGTCGACGTCCGTTGCTTCGAATGCGAGCAGACATTCGTCGCGGGAAAGATCCGAGTCGAGCGAAGTGAGCAGTGCGACGAATTCGTCGATGCCGATCGAACCGTCCCCGTCTCGATCGACCTGATCGAAGTTCCTTCTCAACTCGGCGAGCTCATCGGTGCTGAGATCTTGCATGGTTCCCCCCTGAAGCCGCGCTATGGTTCTCGTTTGATCGGGAATTTGCCGCCGAAGAAATCCTTCGGTTTCCAGCTCGGTGCAGCCGCTGCGTTCGCAGCCTCCCAGATCACGCGCAGGTTGACGCGCGCGAGATCGGCGGCGCCGTGGTAGTCGATCGGAAGTTTCGCTTCGTCGCTCGGCTGGTGGTAGTGCGTCTCGAGGAATTCCTCGCGCAGCGCGGCGAGATCGACGTTCTTGTCGCGGGGCTTGTAGCCGCTGCCGATGACGAGCGCCGGCACGCCGCGTCGAATGAACGAAAACTGGTCGCTGCGAATGAACGAAACTTGCTCAGGCGCGGGATCGGGGCTCAATCGATAGCCATGTGCGGCTGCCGCTGTGCGTGCAATGGATCCCAGCGTGGAGTGCTGCTCGCCGCGCGCAATCAAATCGAGCGTCGGTGCGAGCGTCATCGGCATGTCGACATTGATGTTCGCAACGAACCGGTTGGCTTCTGCGGGCGGATGCGCAGCGAGGTAATCCGAACCGACCAGTCCTTTCTCTTCTGCAGTCACCGCGGCAAACAAGATCGAGCGCCGCGGCCGCTTGCCGGAAGCGCTCAATGCGCGAGCCATCTCGAGTAGGATGCCGACGCCGACGGCATTGTCGTGCGCGCCGTTGTACGTCGAGTCGCCATCCACTGCAGCGCCGCGCCCGAGATGATCGAGATGCGCGGTGACGACGATGCATTCCCGCTTCAGCACGGGATCCGCACCGGGCAGCAGCGCGAGCACGTTGACGCTTTCGGTGCGCCGCAAACCCGTGGTTGCCGAGAGAGTGAGCAGCCCCGGCAACTCGAAACCCTGGACTTCCCCGGCTGCCGCGTTTGCGAGGATCTCGTCGAAGCTTCGGCCGGCGTACTCGAACAAGCGTGCGGCGGCGGTTTGATTGAAACGGAACCGCAGCTTCAATTGCTCGAACGCATCGTGCGGGGCGCCTTGCTCGTCGATCCAACGCATCTGGGGCGTCCAGCTCATCGCCACTTTACGTTCCCACGGCGTGCGCTGTGCATCGTCGGGCGAATCGACCAAGACCGCACCGACTGCACCGCGCTCGATGAGCGTTGCGAACTTGCCGTTGAGCCACGAGTAATAAGCGCGCTGATTGTTCGGGAATCGGGGCGGCGCACCGGTAAAGACGACCGCAATGCGCCCGTTCACATCGACATTCTCGAAATCGTCGTGATCGAGCTCGGGCGCGTGGATACCGAAGCCTGCGAACACGAGCGGCGCACTGACCGTCGAGCTCGCGGAAGAGAAGTCTGCCGAGGGCAGGTAGTCCGTGCCGTATTCGAATCGAACCAGTTCGCCGTCGATGCGCAGCTCCGCCGAAGAGCCCGGCAGTACGGGCGTGGCTTCGAGCAGAGGCACAGTTTGATAGAACGTTTCGTCGTCCCCCGCCGGCTTCAAACCGGAATGACGAAACTGAGCCGCGACGTACGCGGCTGCGATGTCGTAGCCGCGCGAGGCGGCCGCTCTACCCTCGAGCAAATCGCTGGCCAGGAACTCGACATGGCTGCGGATGGCATTCTGACCCACGAGCTCCCAGGGCTCGCGTGTCGGCACATCGCCTGTCGCTAGCGAGCCAAGGAACATCAGGACGCAGAACAAAAAGAGACGCATGAAACCCAGCTTGCCGGCGAAGAACGGCGACACAGTAACGATGGCGCACGGCAATGCGCAACTTTGGGGCGTCGCGAATCCGACAAACGGCGCGGTCTGAGGGATGGCCGGACTGAGTTGACAGTTGATAGTCGACAGCGAGACGTTCGCGGCAGCGGGTTACGGGCGGACAGTTGACAATTGACAACGGGGAGGCGACGCAAAGTCCGCCATGGTCCCTTGCCGCTTGATGCGCCCGCACATGGCCGTGTGCCGGCCCCGCGCTGGGAGTTGAGTTGGACAGTGGATAATCGATGATTGACAACGCTTGGCGCGGCGGTACCGTTTTCGTTGTCAATTTTCCATTGTCAATTGTCAATTGAGAGGCGGCTTCTCATGATTGGCGAAACGACAAGGTACTTGGGTATCGCCGGATTTGCGCTCGGCCTGATGCTCCAAGGCTGCGGTACGGCGCCTCATCAGCCGCCTTCGCCGCAGACGATCGCAGTTCAACCGCAGCCGAGCCTGGGTTCGGAAATCGTCCTGCGCGCGATCGCCCTGGTCGGTACGCCGTACAGGTGGGGCGGAAACGACCCTTCAGGTTTCGATTGCAGCGGCCTCGTTCATTTCGTGCACAACGAGCTGGGAATCGACGTGCCGCGAACGGCAGAGGAGCAGTACAGGGCTGCGAGACGCGTCGACATCGATGATCTCGAACCCGGCGATGTGCTGTTCTTCAAGACGAGCGGCAAACGCGTCTCTCACGTCGGAATCTATGCAGGCGCAGGACGTTTCGTGCACGCGCCGCAGTCCGGCAGGCTGATTGAGCTACGCGACCTGAACGACGATTACTATCGGCCGCGGTTGGCGGGAGCAGGAAGATTCTTTGGCGGCTAGCCGCCAAGAATTGAGAATTGAGAATTAGAAGGCGCTACCGCACCAATCAAGACTGACACCTGACTTTGGTTTCATGCCAGCGCCTAGCCCTCAGGCGAGCGAGTGCGCGAACGCGAGCCCCAGTAATTCTCGATTCTCCATTCGCAAGTAGTTCTCAATCCTCCATTCTCGATTCTCAATTATTTGATGTTCATCCTGTCCTTTACCAAGCTCTCCACCGCGCTCGGGTCGGCAAGAGTTGACGTGTCGCCGAGCTGATCGTGCTCGTTCGCGGCGATCTTGCGCAGGATGCGGCGCATGATCTTGCCCGAGCGCGTCTTAGGGAGGTTCGGCGCCCATTGGATGAAATCCGGCGCGGCGATTGGGCCGATTTCCTTGCGGACCCACTCGCGCAGCTCGTTACGCAGCGCTTCGGTCGGTTCGACGCCGACGTTCAACGTCACGTATGCATAGATACCCTGGCCTTTGATGTCGTGCGGGAAGCCGACGACCGCGGCTTCGGCGACCTTCGAATGCGCCACGAGCGCGCTTTCGATTTCGGCGGTTCCGAGGCGATGTCCCGCAACATTCAATACGTCGTCGACACGGCCGGTGATCCAGTAATAGCCGTCTTCGTCGCGTCGCGCGCCGTCGCCCGTAAAGTACTTCCCGGGGAACGTCTTGAAATAAGTTTCGATGAAGCGCTGGTGATCGCCGAACACCGTGCGCATCTGACCGGGCCAGCTATCGAGAAGAACGAGATTGCCTTCGCATGGGCCCTCGAGCAGATTGCCGTCGTTGTCGACAATGCCGGGTCGAACACCGAAGAAGGGCAGAGTGGCCGAGCCCGGTTTCTGGTCGATCGCGCCAGGTAGCGGCGTAATCA
>DATCLP010000259.1:0-5182 GCA_036563855.1 Steroidobacteraceae bacterium
GGCGCGCATCGAGCTCATGAGCTCCGCGACTTCTCCGCTGTCTTCGTCCTCGAACTTGGCGGTGAGATTGCCCGCAACGAGCTCACGCGCCGCTGCAATCGGATTCGAGAGATTGCCGCCACGACGACGCGATAACACAGCAAAGCCTGCTCCAGCCAGCGCGATCGATCCGATCAAGATCGTCCACGCCTGCGCGGCACCTTGCGTATGTGCGAGGGCCATCGCCAATAGAGCTGTCAACGGCAACAACAGGACCGCGGCATCGACGAGTAATCGATTCCCGGGAATGAAAGGGATGCGCATTTGTGACGGAGTCGACATGCCCGCGTTCAGCGCCACATCCCGGTGCGCGGGCTTCGGTAGCCCTATCGGCTGCCGCCTTATGGGTCTTGAGCGAACGGTCTGATTTTTCGGCAAAGTTTGCGACGTGGGGCACTAGGCGGCCGCTGGTTGGACGAGCGACGGGCTACGGGTAACGGCAAGGTCGTAGATGCAGAGCGTGCGGGTGAGATTTGGCGCGTGCTCGCGCCTCTTCTTCCCCTCACCGCGACGCATTCGCTCTCGCCGCCTCTCCCCAAGGAGAGGCAGTTCTTCCCCTCACCGCGACGCGTTCGCTCTCGCCGCCTCTCCCCGAGGAGAGGCACAGTCTGCGGGTGAGGGCTTCACCGTTTCGCCACCCGCGCCGATCCGTCCGCCCGCGTGTAGACGCGCACGCTCTCGCCCACTTCGAAGATTTGATCGGCCGGTTGCACGACCACGAGTTGCTCGAGGCCGTCCTCGATGTCGACCAGGATTTCGTAGGCCTTCTTGCGAGTCGCCGCTTTCTCGACTTGCTCGCCAACCACCGCGCCGGCGACGCCGCCGACCGCTCCGGCAATGCGTGCACCGGTTCCGGCACCGACTGCCCGCCCGAGCGAATAGCCGATGAGCCCGCCGCCGACCGTTCCGATCGGCGTGTTGCGGCCTTCGATCGACACTTCTTTGATATCCAAGATCTTGGCGTTCTGAACGCGCCAAGGCCGGCCAGCATCGGCCTGCGAATAGATTTGCCCACCTGGACTCGCACAGGCGGCCAGCATCACCGCCAACCCGATCGACCAGAATGCTCGTGCGCGCATGAGCCCTCCAGAACTAGCGGTCTCGATGAGGTGCGAGATTTTGATCCGCGCAAGCTGAACGCGCGGCAACGAAAAGGGGTGAAGGTTCCGCGACCCGGGCGTCGCGTTGAGAAGTCTGCGCCCTCGACCTGTTAGGCGGCTCTCAGGCCGAGGGCGCGTTCTGCAGAGCGTTACTCGAACGGACGGTCGCCGTTCTCGTCCTTGATGCGGGTCGGCAGACCGATCTCGTTCAGCAACTTGAGGAACGGCCGGGGTGGGAGCTCTTCGACATTGACCATCGTCTTGACGTCCCACTCCCCGCGCGCGATCAGCAGCGCAGCGGCCACCGGCGGCACGCCCGCCGTGTACGAGATCGCTTGGCTGCCGACCTCGGCGTACGCGGCTTCGTGATCGCTGATGTTATAGATGAACACCTCGTGTTCCTTGCCGTTCTTCACGCCGCGCACGAGATCGCCGATGCACGTCTTGCCCTTGTAGCCGGGCGCCAGCGACGAAGGATCCGGCAGCACGGCCTTGACGACCTTCAAGGGCACC
This sequence comes from Steroidobacteraceae bacterium, assembly GCA_036563855.1. Taxonomy (GTDB): domain Bacteria; phylum Pseudomonadota; class Gammaproteobacteria; order Steroidobacterales; family Steroidobacteraceae; genus Steroidobacter. The sequence continues at coordinate 1,653 of DATCLP010000259.1, forward strand.
ACTTCAAGTCCTTCCGCCGTCTTGATCGGCTGCTCGGAAAGCAAGCCGAGGTTCTTCAAGACCGTGAAGACATTGATGTAGTGATCGCTGAAACCCATCCAGAAGCGCACGTGCGGTGTGTCGATGTTGCGCGACAGCGAATGGATCTCATCGTGGCCCGTCATGTACGTCGTGCGCTTGCCGACGACGGGCAGATCCCACTCGCGCTTGATCTCGAACATCTTGTTCTGAGTCCATTGGCGGTTCTGCCACGACCACACGACGCCCGTGAACTCGCGGAAGTTGATTTCCGGATCGAAGTTCGTAGCGAAGTAACGGCCGTGATCGCCCGCGTTGACGTCGACGATGTCGATCGAGTCGATACGATCGAAATACTCGTCTCGCGCGAGCGCCGCATACGCGTTGACGACCCCGGGGTCGAAGCCGACGCCGAGAATCGCGGTGATCCCGTTCGCCTTGCATTCGTCGCGACGCTTCCATTCGTAGTTGCCGTACCACGGCGGGTTCTCGCAGATCTTGAGCGGATCTTCGTGAATCGCCGTGTCCATGTAGGCCGCGCCGGTCTGGATGCACGCCGTCAGCACGTGCATGTTCACGAACGCGTTCGCCACGTTGATGACGATCTGCGAGCCCGTCTCCTCGATGAGCTTTTTCACAGCCTCGGAGTTGGTGGCATCGACCGAATGCGCCTTGATCACTCCATCGACCTTCATGCTCTTCTTGGCTTGCACGGATTCGATGATGCGCTCGCACTTCGAGATCTTGCGCGAGGCAATATGAATGTCCCCGAGCACATCGTTGTGCTGCGCGCACTTGTGCGCCACCACCTGCGCTACTCCGCCTGCACCGACGATCAGAACATTGCGTTTCATTTCAGGTGTGACCCTCCACTGCAGTTGAACCCGACAAGCCTTCAGGAGAGGCTTGCCACGAAATCCTCGTACGTGAAGCGGCGCTGGACTTTGATGCTGCCGTCGAGCTCACGGATCGCGATGGCCGGCATGCGAACGCCATTGAACCAGTTCTTTTTCACCATCGTGTAGCCGGCGGCATTCTGGATGGACAGCCGTGTGCCCACCTCGAGCGGCTGCTCGAAGCAGAACTCGCCGAACACATCCCCTGCGAGGCACGATTTGCCGCAGACCACGTAGCGGTGCGGGCCTCGATCCGGCTCGACGCGCGCGGGCGTCCGGTAGACCAGCAGATCGAGCATGTGCGCCTCGATCGAGCTGTCGACGATCGCGAGCTGCTTGCCGTTGAACAACGTATCGAGCACCGTCACCTCGAGCGTCGTGCTGTTGGTCACCGCGGCCTCGCCGGGCTCCAAGTACACCTGAACGCCGTACCGGTCCGCAAATCGCGAAAGCCGATCGCAGAACCGATCCACCGGATACTGCTCGCCCGTGAAATGGATGCCGCCGCCGAGGCTCACCCAATCCACGCGTTCGAAGAGCGGACCGAACCGTTCCTCGGTCTGCTGCAACAACCGCTCGAACAGGTCGAAATCCTCGTTCTCGCAGTTGTTGTGGATCATAAAGCCGTTCACGTAGGGCATGGCTTGCTCGATCTTGCCGAGGTCCCATTCGCCGAGCCGGCTGAACGGACGCGCCGGATCGGCAAGGTCGAAGCTCGAGCTGCTCACCTGCGGATTCAGTCTCAACCCGCGCGGCAGCGTCCCGGTTCGATCCGCGAAGCGCTGCAGCTGGCCGAGCGAATTGAAAATGACCTTGTCGGCGTTGCGGACGACCTCGTCGATTTCCCCGTCCGCGTAGGCGACGCTGTACGCGTGCGTTTCGCCGCCGAATTTCTCGCGTCCGAGCTTCACCTCGAAGAGCGAGGAGGACGTCGTACCGTCCATGTACTGGCGCATCAGATCGAACACCGACCAGGTGGCGAAACATTTGAGCGCGAGCAGCACCTTTGCGCCCGAGCGCTCGCGCACGCGCTGGATGATCTGCAGGTTGCGGAGCAACTTCTGCTTGTCGATGAGGTAGTACGGCGTCTCCAACATCGGATCGGGCCACCCCGTCGGGTCAAAGGGCGCGTATGTTACCCGGCGGGGATATTTTTGGAAGCAAAAATCAAGCCGCAGGAAGCGCTCGGCGCCGCTCGCGACACCTTCCGCCCGATCGCGCAAACGCTGCGGCATTGATCGCCGAAAGGCTGGACCCAATTATGGCCGAGCCGAGCGCGGTGCGGGCGCAGCGCAGGCGCTCTCCTACACATCCAGCGGTGAAATTTCGCCGCACCGCCCGATCAGCGTCCGCCTCAGCCCGTTCGCCGTCGACTCGCCAATTTTCGCTGGTGCCGGCCGGCGTATCTTCCGAACAAACGCCAGTCGTTCACCAAGCTAACGATTGGGACTTAAAGCGGAGGCGCAGCTTTCTGCGCCCGAAAACGCGGGAACAAGGCTCGACCATGCTTTTCAAGATCTTTCGTAGGCAACGCGAGACTCGTCCGAGATTCGAACAGGATCCGTCGTTGGTGGCAGCTCTCGAACAGCGTGTGCGCGAGATTCAATTCCAGCCCAGCCGCGGCTTTCTGAAGGACCGCCCGCTGCCGAAGCGAACGCCGCCTCCGCCGGCGTGGAGCAGGAAATAAGGCTGAAGGCTGAAGGCTGAAGGTAGAAAGGCGCGAAGCGCCCGCGGCCACCCACGACGGCTGCGACCGTTCAGCCCCCAGGAAGCCTCGGCCGTCGCCGAAATTCGCTCCATTCTGACAATCCGCTCTTTGTGAGCGAGCAGACTGGTCCCTTACCCTGCCGCACGACATGGAGGCGAGGGGAATGATTAGCGCGCTAGAGCGCTTCTACCTTCTACCTTCTGCCTTCAGCCTTCAGCCTTCAGTCTCAGTGTTCAGCGCGCCTGCCCGTGCCCTCCTCCTCCCGGCGTCTCGACGACGACGCAATCTCCAGGCTCGACCTGGGCGTGGCCGACGTGTCCGAGGGGTTCGTGCGCACCATTTCGACGCACGATGTAGGTCCGTCCGGTTTGGCCCGGCTGTCCGCCCGCCATCCCAAACGGCGGCACAATTCGATTATTCGAAAGAATCGACACGCTCATCGGCTCGAGAAAACGCAGGCAACGGATCGCGCCGTTGCCGCCGCGCCAACGGCCGGCGCCGCCCGAGCCCGCTCTGATCTCGAAGCGTTCCAGCCGGACCGGGAACCGCAGCTCCAGCACTTCCGGATCGGTGAGCCGCGAGTTCGTCATGTGCGTCTGGACGACGTCGGTACCGTCGAAGCCCTCTCCGGCGCCGGAGCCGCCGGAAATCGTCTCGTAATACTGGTAGCGCTCGTTGCCGAACGTCAGGTTGTTCATTGTCGCCTGCGCCGAGGCCATTACCCCTAAGGCGCCATACAGTGCATTCGTGATCACGCTCGACGTTTCGACGTTTCCGGCGACGACCGCGGCCGGAAAGCGCGGCTTCAGCATCGAGCCTTCAGGCAGGATCAGTTTCAACGGCTTCAGGCAGCCGGCGTTGAGCGGAATGTCGTCGTCGACGAGCGTACGGAAGACGTAGAGCACGGC
>DATCLP010000260.1:0-1532 GCA_036563855.1 Steroidobacteraceae bacterium
GGCGCAGGTCGTGCAAGGACCCACTGAGGCAGGTGTCTTCACGCTGCAGCTTGACGACAGCAATCGAAATGTCGGCGCAGTGCTCGAGCGCGTGCGCGCACATCCGCGCGTCGTGTTCGCTGAGCACGTCTATGAGGGCCGTCGGCCATGATTCGAGCCATCTGCGTGCTCGCCGTGCTCCTCGCCGCCGGATGTGCACTACAGCCGGAGCAAGCGCAAGATGCACGGATCGCCTTCGCTGGTAACGCGGACCGGTTCATCGTCGTGACGCTCCACAATCGTCACGCGCTCGTGCCGCGTGCCGGTTCGACTCGCCGCGATTACGACAGCAACCTCGGATATGGCGTTTCGGCCATCGCGCGGCGAGAAGTACGTGCACTCGCTGCAGACTATCGCCTGCGCGAAGTGGACGGCTGGCCGATTCAGGCGCTTGACCTTCATTGCGTCGTGTTCGAGCTGCCGCCCGACGTTCCGCAAAGCCAGGCGCTGCGCGAGCTCGAGCGCGACGGACGCGTCGAGTCCGTTCAGCCGCTCAATTCGTTTCGCACGCTGTCGACGGCCACCGACCCCTATCGCAGATTGCAGCGCAATCTCGACGTGATGCAGGTCGGCCAGGCGCACCGCTGGTCGCGCGGCGAGAACGTGCGGATCGCCGTCGTGGACACGGGCATCGACGACACGCATCCGGACCTGGCTGGGCGGGTGATCTTGCAGAGGAATTTCGTTGACGCGAGCGCACCCGTTCCGCCCGAGCAGCACGGCACCGCCGTCGCGGGCGTGATAGCCGCACGCGCGAACAATCGGGAGGGAATTACGGGCGTCGCCCCTGCTTCATCGATCGTCGGACTCAAAGCCTGCTGGCCGCAGGACGACAATCCCACCGCCGCAGTCTGCAACACGTTCACGCTCGCGAAGGCGTTGGTCGCTGCGGTCGAGTCGAAGAGCCACATCGTCAATTTGAGTCTTGCAGGTCCCGCTGATCCGCTGCTGAAACGGCTCGTCGAATACGGCGCCAAGCGGGGTCTCATCTATGTCGGTGCATTGCCGCCCGATGAGCTCGGCTTTCCTTGCAACTTGGCACACGTGATCTGTGTCGGATCTGCAGGACGATGGCAGGACGGCCCCCAGCTATTCGCGCCCGGAGACGAAGTGCTGACGCTCATTCCAGCCGGACGTTACGATTTTCTTTCCGGCAGCTCGCTTGCCGCGGCCAGCGTTTCCGCGGGTATTGCGCTCTTGCGCGCACGCGCACCCGATCTCACGAGCGAAATGGCCTTGCGCCTGCTCGCGCCAACCGTCACCTCGGCGGCGCTCGATCCGGCCCCCAGCATCAATGTGTGTCGCGCACTGGCGCGCTTACTGGCAGAAGAAGGCTGCAACTGAGAATGAATCGAGAATTGAGAATTGAGAGTTGACAATTGGTTGGGGCGTTTGCGCTGAGGCAATGCGCGCTCCGCGTCTTTCGCTACCAATTGTCCATTGTCAATTGAGTAGATGGCGCGTCCGCGCCGACTCTAGCCGTAGCCCGTAGC
>DATCLP010000261.1:0-4658 GCA_036563855.1 Steroidobacteraceae bacterium
TTTCGGCTGACCGAGGCGTGTGGACGCTCCGGCCGCGAGAATGACGACATGAACGTGTGCGGACATTGAGTACCTCGGGCGCGAGCGTAACGGCAAACGAGGGCCAGGAGAATCGCCGCAATGACCTGCAAATGGCGCAAACTATGCGTTCCCACTCGATTCCGGTGTCGCTGACGACCCACCATGGCCATTCGTCCCGTACTGAAGATGGGCGACCCGCTGCTGTTGCAGGTCGCCAAACCCGTCGAGAAGTTCGATACGCCCGAGCTGCGGGAGCTCCTCGCCGACATGCACGACACGATGCATGCCCTCAACGGTGCCGGCTTGGCCGCCCCGCAAATCGGCGTCTCCCTGCAAGTGGTGATCTTCGGCGTGAGCAGGAATCCCCGCTATCCGCAGGCGGAGGAGGTGCCGTACACGGTCCTGATCAACCCTGTCGTCGAACCGATCGGGGACATCATGGAAGAAGGGTGGGAAGGCTGCCTGTCGGTTCCAGGCATGCGCGGCCTCGTGCCTCGTTACAAGCACATTCGTTACCGCGGCTACGATGCGCTCGGTCAGCCGATCGACCGCACTGTCCAGGACTTCCACGCACGCGTGGTGCAACACGAAGTCGATCACCTGAACGGCATCCTGTACCCGATGCGGATCCGCGATCTTAGATACTTCGGCTTCAACGAAACGCTGTTTCCGGGTCAGCAATTGGTCGACGACTAGCACTCTACGGCGACAGAGGCCGGAGTCTCGCGATACCCGCGATACACTGTTTGCGGCATTTTCTGTTTTGATGTTAGGGCGTTGACGCCCCAATCCGAAGAATCGGAGCGCATCCATGTCTGCAGTCCCAAAGTCCTCGCTGTCGCTACGCGACATGTCTCTGTTCCGGCAACAAGCCTTCATCGGCGGCAAATGGATGGACGCGCACGATGGCCGGACCGTGTCAGTGATCAATCCGGCAACCGGCGAAGCCATCGGCACGGTACCCCACATGGGTGCGGCGGAGACTCGGCTCGCGATCGAGGCAGCAGAACGTGCGCTTCCCGATTGGCGGGCACGGACAGCGAAAGAGCGTGCGCAAATCTTGCGCAAATGGTTCGAGTTGATGATGGCGAATCAGGAGGATCTCGCCTTGTTGATGACGATCGAGCAAGGCAAGCCGCTGACGGAAAGCCGCGGTGAAATCGCCTATGCAGCCTCGTTCATCGAGTGGTTTGCCGAGGAAGGCAAGCGTGCATACGGCGATGTCATTCCCGGACACGGCCGCGATAAGCGCATCGTCGTGCTGAAACAGCCGATCGGCGTGACCGCCGCGATCACTCCGTGGAATTTCCCGGCTGCCATGATCACGCGCAAAGTGGGCCCCGCGCTTGCCGCAGGTTGCACGATGGTCGTGAAGCCCTCCGAGCTCACGCCGTACTCGGCACTTGCGATGTGCGTGCTCGCAGAAAGAGCAGGTGTCCCCGCAGGCGTGCTGTCGGTAGTGACGGGCGACGCCAAAGCGATCGGCGGCGAGCTCACGAGCAACCCCATCGTGCGCAAGCTCAGCTTCACCGGCTCGACGGCGGTCGGCAAGCTCCTCATGCAGCAGTGCGCATCCACCGTGAAAAAGGTGTCGCTCGAGCTCGGCGGCAATGCGCCCTTCATCGTGTTCGACGACGCCGATCTCGACTTGGCCGTCGCCGGCGCCATCGCTTCGAAGTATCGCAACGCCGGTCAGACGTGCGTCTGCGCTAATCGCATCTACGTTCAGAGCGGCATCTACGATCGTTTTGCCGAGCGCCTCGCGGAAGCAGTCGCCGCTTTGAAAGTCGGCAACGGTCTCGAACCGGATACGAAGATCGGCCCGTTGATCGACGGCAAAGCCGTGGAGAAGGTCGAGCGTCACGTCGCCGATGCGGTAAGCAAGGGTGCTCGCGTGATCCTCGGCGGCAGGCGCATCGATGGACCCGGCACGTTCTATCAGCCGACCGTGCTCACCGGCATCAAGCCCGACATGCTGCCGATGCGCGAGGAAACGTTTGGGCCCGTTGCGCCGCTCATGAAGTTCGACACGGAAGCCGAAGCGATTGCGCTGGCGAATTCGACCGAGTACGGACTCGCAAGCTATTTCTACAGCCGAGATGTGAACCGCTGCTGGCGCGTTGCCGAAGCACTCGAGAGCGGCATCGTCGGCATCAATGAGGGAATCATCTCGACGGAAGTCGCTCCGTTCGGCGGCGTCAAGGAGAGCGGCATCGGCCGTGAAGGCTCGAAATACGGCATCGAGGAATATCTCGAGATCAAGTATCTCTGCTACGGAGGTGTGTAGCCGGCAGCTCGCCTCATGATCGAGGAGGTCGACATCGTCGTCGTTGGCGCGGGCGCCGTCGGGCTCGCCGTAGCGCGAGCGCTCGCGATGCGCGGCCGCGAAGTGCTCGTGATCGAAGCGGCCGAAACGTTCGGTACCGGGATCAGCTCGCGTCATAGCGAGGTTATTCACGCCGGCATCTACTACCTCAAGGACACGCTGAAAGCCCGGTTCTGCGTGCGCGGTCGCGATCTGCTCTATGCGTTTTGCGAGCGCTTCCACGTGCCGCATCGGCGCTGCGGCAAGATGATCGTGGCGACATCCGAAGATCAGCTCGATGAATTGTCGGCCATTCGCGCGGCTGCCGCCGACAACGGCGTTGCGCTCGAGTGGCTCGAGCCCGATCAGGCACGCGAGCAAGAGCCGGAGGTCGTCTGCAGCGCTGCTTTGTTCTCGCCCAATACCGGCATCATCGACTCACACGCCTACATGCTCGCGCTGATCGGCGATGCCGAACGTCATGGCGCCAAGATCGTTTGCCGCAGCCGCCTCGCCGCAGCCTGGCCGGAATCGAATTCGATCCTGCTCGCAATCAACGACGACGAGCGGCCGACGATACGGGCGCGCATGCTCGTGAACTGCGCAGGGCTCAACGCTGCGGACGTCGCTTCGGCGATCGAAGGCTTTCCGAAAGAGACTATTCCGCGCCTTCGGTTTGCGCGCGGCCATTACTTTTCGATGACGGGCAAACCGCCGTTTCGACACTTGATCTATCCCATTCCCGAGCCGGGCGGGCTCGGCGTTCACCTCACGCTCGACCTGGCGGGCCGCGCGCGGTTCGGTCCGGACGTGGAATGGGTCGAGCAGCTCGATTACAGCGTCAGCATCGAGCGTGCCCAGCGCTTCTATGCAGCCGTGCGTCGCTTCTGGCCGAAACTTGCCGACGGTCAGCTCGTACCTGCCTATGCGGGTATTCGGCCGAAACTCTCCGGGCCCGGCGAGCCGCCGGCCGATTTCCGCATCGACGGGCCGAGCGTGCACGGCATCTCGAGCGTCATTCACCTGTTCGGCATCGAGTCGCCCGGCCTGACCGCCTCGCTTGCGATCGGCGAGCACGTGGCCGAGCTGGCGCACGCGTACCGTTGATGAATTCTCGACACGCTCACCGCTTGCTTATCTCGCGTCGATTGCGTTCTATGACGGCTCTCGGTATGGCCTGAGCCCTTTCACATGAAAGCACGCATCAAGTGGATAGAAAACGTCGCCTTCCTCGGTGAGTCCGGATCCGGACATTCGGTCGTCATGGACGGCGCGCCGGATGCCGGTGGCCGCAACCTGGGATTCCGGCCGATGGAAATGTTGTTGCTCGGCCTCGGCGGCTGCTCGGCGTTCGATGTGGTCATGATCCTCAAACGCGGGCGCGAACGAGTGACGGATTGCGTCGTCGAGATCGCGGCTCAGCGTGCCGACACGGAGCCCAAGGTCTTCACGAAGATCGATATGCGCTACATCGTCACGGGACACAATTTGGATCAGAAAAAAGTCGAGCGCGCCGTGCAACTTTCTGCAGACAAGTACTGTTCTGCAACAGCGATCATGAGCAAGACGGCCGAGATCACGCATTCGATCGAGATTCGCGCGGCAGGGGCGTCTTGATCGTCATCGGCTCTTCAATTTAAGGAGGACATCACTATGAAACGCTCCGCCTCTGCAGTTTGGACCGGTGGCCTCAAGGACGGTCACGGGAAGGTCTCCACGGAAAGCGGTGTACTCGCCGACACGCAGTATTCGTTCGCGACGCGTTTCGAAGATGGCAAAGGAACGAATCCGGAAGAGCTGATCGCGGCGGCACATGCCGGATGTTTCGCGATGGCGCTCTCCGCCGAGATCGGCAAGGCCGGCAAGACGCCCGAGCGTATCGAAACCTCGGCCGAGGTCACGCTGCTCAAGACCGATGCCGGGTTCACCGTCACGGCGGTCCATCTCAAGGCGAAAGGCAAAGTGCCGAATTGGGATCCGGCCGCTTTCAAAGCGGCGGCCGAAGCGGCAAAGAACGGTTGTCCGATTTCGCGGTTGTTGAAAGCGGAGATCACGCTCGAGGCGCGGCTCGAAGGCTGGACTTGACGACTTTGCGCGTGCGAGCCGGATGCGCGGCGCTCACGCAGCCGCGTCGCGCGCCGTGCTCGCCTTGCGCGTGAACAAGTACGCGACTCCCGTCGCGATCGCGCAGAACAACATCAGCAAGGCGAGCTCGAACAACGTGTCGTGCACGAAAGCGGCCACAGCCAGACCGATCAGCATGCCGAGCGCCGATTGAATCGCGCCCATCAGTGCTGAGGCGGTGCCCGCCTCATGAGCGAACGGCACCAGC
>DATCLP010000262.1:0-6167 GCA_036563855.1 Steroidobacteraceae bacterium
AAACGAAATGGCCTCCGGAGAAGCCGGGGCGATTCAAACTTCTTGCGGTACGTTCATCTGAACCGTAAAGGAGTCCACTATTGCGCTAGATGAGTCGATGACGAGCTCTAGGTCGGCTCCCTTGATTGGGCCAAATACCAGCGTCGAGTCTTCGAACTGAATATCTCGATCGGGCTCGTTTTCCAGTCTGAGCACGACGTCTGCACCTGCCGCCAGCGAACCGCTGGGAAAGCTTGCGACCGCGACATTGTCAAGGCGGAAGATGGTAGCTGGCGGATTTCCGCTGGGCGGTGGGGCTCCGCCTCCGGGATTGTTGCCGCCGCTTGGCGGAGAAGAAGGAGTCTGCTGATTCGCAATGTCGCCGCCGCCTCCACCGCCGCATCCGACAAGCGCAAAACAACACAAAACGGCCGCGCCCATTAAAGTGGAAAAGCGCACGAGGACACCTCTGGCACGTGGATTCTGATTGATTGTTGGAACGTGCCTTGGAATTTTGCGCAGCAATGATTGCAAGGTCAACGAACTTGCCGTTGCAGACAATCAATTCGTGCTCGAGCGCGTGACGTGTCGAATTGCTTTACAGGACATCGATTTCTCGACCTGAGCCAGTGACGCATCAAGTGAAGGGGCCGATCGGCGGAACCGGCGGCTGTTCGGCTCAGTTCCTTGGCAAGGATTCAGCGAGGCCAGCGGGTGCTCAGGACACAATGGTTGATCCACGGACGACTTCCTTTCGCATCGGCGGCTCGTGCCCGCCACGAGCGACGTATCGCGTTCAGCTCAATCGCGAGTTCACGTTCGAGGCAGCGCGCCGCATCGTGCCGTATCTCGCGCGGCTCGGCATCAGTCATCTCTACACGTCACCGATCTTGAAGGCACGTTCCGGGAGCATGCACGGCTACGACGTCGTCGACCACACCGTGCTCAACCCGGAGTTGGGTACGCCGGAGGATTTCGACCGGCTCGTCGCGACGCTGCACGAGCACGGGATGGGATTGATCGTGGACATCGTGCCGAATCACCTCGGCATCATGGGCTGCGACAACGAATGGTGGCTGGATCTCTTGGAAAACGGTCCGGCGGCGCAGTCGGCGAGGAACTTCGACATCGATTGGTATCCGCACCGTGCGTCGTTGCGTAACCGAGTGTTGGTGCCGATTCTCGGACAACCGTTCGGGGCCGCGCTCGAAAGCGGCGAACTCGAACTCGAGTTCGATGCGGAGCGCGGCAGTTTTCGGGTGCGCTATTTCGAGCATTGCTTTCCCATCGATCCGCGCGAGTACCCGAAGATCTTCGACGGCATCTTCGAACGCGAAGTTTCGTTGCCTCCCGACGATCCAGATCGCGCGGACTTCGAAAGTCTGTTGACCGCATTTGCCAATCTGCCGCCGCGCGATTACGCCTCTGCCGATGCGCAGCTCGTGCGTTATCGCGACAAGGAAGCGCACAAGCGCCGGCTCGCGCGCCTCGTCGAGCGTAGCACTGCGATCAGACGTCTCATCGAAGAAGCGGTGAGTCGCATCAACGGACGGGTCGGCGAACCGCGGAGCTTCGATGCGATGGAGCAGTTGCTGGACGCTCAGGCGTATCGTCTCGCGAGCTGGCGCGTGGCGATCGACGAGATCAACTATCGCCGATTCTTCGATGTGAACGATCTTGCAGCGCTGCGCATGAACGAACCCTCGGTGTTCGAGCAGACGCACGAGTTGATCTTTCGATATGTCGAGAGCGGCCACATCGACGGCTTGCGCATCGACCATTCGGATGGGCTGTTCGATCCTCTGGAGTACTTCACGCGGCTGCAGCATCGGTTCGGCGACCCGGCCCAGAAGCCGCTGTATGTCGTGACGGAGAAGATCCGCGCTGCGCACGAAAGACTACCGCTCGACTGGCCGGTGCATGGGACGACCGGTTACGACTTCGCGGCGCTGGCGAACGGCTGGCTCGTCAAGGCCGAGAACGAAGCAGCGCTAATGCGTATCTATCAGCAGTTCACAGGAGTGCAGCAATCGTTCGACGAAATCGCCTACCAGGCGAAGAAGTTCGTCATGCGCACATCGCTCGCGGCAGAAGTGGAAGTGCTGGCAACGCAACTCGATCGCATTGCGCAGCTCGACCGTCACACGAGCGACTTGACGCGCGCCTCGATGCTCGAGGCCATCATCGAGACGATCGCGCGCTTTCCCGTCTATCGAACGTACATCAGCGAACGCGGTGTGGGATCGGATGATCGGCGTACCGTGGAATGGGCGATCAATGTAGCGCGTTCGGACTATCCAGGGAGCGAGGACACGATCTTCGAGTTCTTGAAGGATGTGTTGTTAGGCGATGCTGGTCAAGATCGGCCGCCGGAGCATGCGCGCGCGATGCTCGAATTTGCGATGAAGTTCCAGCAGGTGACCGCGCCCGTCACCGCCAAAGGCGTCGAAGACACTGCCTTTTATCGCTACAACCGCCTCGTTAGCGTGAATGAAGTCGGCGGCGATCCTCGACGCATCGCGTTCTCTACCTCGGCCGTGCATCAAGAGAATCTCGAGCGGCTCAAGAACTGGCCGCACTCGATGTTGGCGACATCGACGCACGATACCAAGCGTAGCGAAGATGTACGTGCGAGGATTTCAGTCATCAGCGAGCTTCCGGAGCATTGGAAGCGGCATCTTTCACGCTGGAGCCGGCTCAATCGAGGCAAGCGCTTGCAGCTTGCGAACGGTCATGCGCCGAACCGCAACGACGAGTATTTGATCTATCAAACTCTGGTAGGCGTCTGGTCGCCGCATGAGCTGCAAGAGAAATTGCTCGATCGCGTGCAGGCTTATCTCGTGAAAGCAGCGCGCGAGGCGAAGCGGGCAACTTCGTGGCGTAGTCCCAATCAGGAGTACGAAGACGCGCTTACGGCGTTCGCTGCGCGGTTACTTTCAGACTCCGAGCAGAACGCCTTTCTGCGAGATTTTTCGTCGTTCGCTGAGATTGCGAGCTTCTTCGGCCATCTGAACTCCTTGGTCCAGACGATTCTCAAACTGACCTCGCCAGGCGTACCGGACATTTATCAGGGGACGGAAACGATGTCGCTTGCGCTCGTCGATCCGGACAATCGTCGCCCCGTCGATTACGAGGCGAATGCACGCCTGCTGGACGAGCTGACACATCAGAGCGAGGAGCAGGCTCGTGGCCGATTGCAGGGGGCGTTGCGATCTCCGTACTCGAGCGACGCGAAGCTGTTTGTTACGTGGCGGCTGCTGCAGCTCAGGCGCGAGCTACCGGAGCTGTTCGCGCACGGCGAGTACACGCCGTTACCTGCTCAAGGGACGCAGAGGGAGCACGTGCTTGCATTTGCTCGCACACACGAAGACGCTCGTATCGTAGTCGTGCTGGGCAAGTGCTTCGCAGCCTTGATGGATGCCGAGCGGGAGGTGCCCACGAGCCAGCGCTGGACGGATACGACGATTACAGTCGGAGCCCCTGCCGGACCGATGCGCGACATATTCACTGGCCTGCGGATCGATATTTCGGAAGATCCCCTGCCGGTCGCACAGGTGTTTGAGGCAGCGCCGTTTGCCGTCTTGGCCGGAGGCCAGGCTGCGGACCGCAGAAGCTAGGCTGTAGCTGCATTCGAACCTTGATCAGCCGCGCGGTTAGCGCGACCAACCTCCAGTCAATTCTCAATTCTCAATTTTTTTTGTGCGGCTGCCCAAATGGGCATGTGGCCCCTAAGGACGTGTTTGCATCGGTGCGTCGCTGCCTAAGCTGAGTGCCGAAGTTGCGCGAAATGCGCACGTTTCAGGAGGCGCGAGAGTTTCTATGCCGCGGGCTGTTGTCATCGGTGCCAGCATGATCGTCAGCAGTCTGCTATTGGCTGTCGTTTTCAACTTCTACGCAGCGCGCGAGCAGCGCGCACCGGCGCAGCAGTCCGCGGACCCTCAAGCCGATGTCCACCTGCCGCGCAGATCGGGCGAACGGGTGGTCGAGCCACCTCAGTCCAGGCAGCGCGGCGCCGAGAACGATCGAATGCGTGAAACCGGCGACGAGGGGGCTTACCGCGCCGAACGCTCCGGGAGCGTCCCCGAAGCGTGAACTCGAGCGGCACGCCCAGTCGCACCCTGGGCTGACGCTGCTTCCTGCGTGCGCTCTCGTGACAGCAAGTCGGCGCGAGCGCGCTCTCTTTCTACAGCCTACAGTCTACAGCCTCCAGTCTAACCTCTATCATTGAGGGATGCTCCGCCTCCCATTACTGCTCAATTGTGCGTTTATCTGTGCGCTCGTCTCTGCGTGCGCTCGCGCGCCGCAGGAGCTCGTGCTTTCGGGCTCCACGATGGGCACAACCTATGTGGTGAAGATCGTCGGTACGCCGTCGACGATCGATGAAGCGGCCGTACGTGCGGCGCTCAATTCTGTGCTCGATAGCGTCGATATGGAGATGTCGACGTATCGTCCAGATTCGGCAATCTCACGCTTCAATGCAAGCCGCTCCACCGATTGGTTCGATGTTCCGCTAGGACTCGCTCGCGTCGTTGCTGCAGCCCACGAGGTCAGCGTCCGAAGCGGCGGCGCCTTCGACATCACGATTGCTCCTTTGATCGAGGCTTGGGGGTTCGGACCTTCGGGCGAGCCGCTTGCCTTGCCGACGGAACAAGAGCTGACGGAATTGCGCGAGCGAACCGGCTACGACCTACTCGACGTGAGACTCGAGCAGCCGGCGCTCCGCAAGCATCATCCCGAGCTCACGATCGACGTGAACGGCATCGCGCCAGGATACGCCGTCGACCTGCTGGCCGAACGATTCGAGGCGCTCGGTCTGCATGATTTCATGATCGATATCGGAGGCGAAGTGTTGACTCGCGGACGCAACGCGCTCGGAACGGCCTGGCAAATTGCCGTCGAGCGGCCGATCGAGGAAGAGCCGCAGCAACCGTTCGTCATCCTGCAGCTGGAAGACGTTTCGGTTACGACTTCGGGCGAGTACCGGCACTACTTCGAACGCGAGGGCCAACGTTATTCGCACACCATCGATCCGCGCACGGGTCGGCCGATCCAGAGTTTCGGATCGGTGTGCGTTGTCGGGCCGTCGTCACTACTGATCGACGCATGGGCGACGGTGTTGAACGTGCTCGGTCCGGAGCAAGGCCTTGCGCTTGCCGAAAAAGAGGGACTTGCTGCGATGTACATCGTCGCGGAGGGCGATGAGCTGCGCGCGCGGACGAGCAGCGAATTTCGCCGCACTGTGAAGCTCGTCGAACCGCGCGTGCGCGGCGGATGATCGTCGCTATTGCGGAGCGTCGAGCAGCTGCATGACTCGCTCCATCGTGTCGCCGATACCCGCGTTGATGACGAGATCGGCGATGTGGTCGAGCGGAGTCGGATCGCGATTGACGATGACCAGCGCGGCGCCGGCTTCTTTCGCGCGCACGGGAAAGTCGGCAGCAGGGAAGACGGTCAGTGAGGAGCCGAGCACGATGAACAAATCGCTGAGCAGCGTTTCTTCCGCAGCACGCTGCATCGGCAATTCGGGCATCGCTTGGCCGAACGAGATCGTCGCCGTTTTGATGATGCCGTTGCAGTGACGGCAGGGACCGACCGTGCCGCAAGCACGAAATTCCGTTTCGAGCTCGACGAGCTCGTAGCGGCGATGACAACTCAGGCAAGTCGCATACGTCGCATTGCCGTGCAGCTCGATCACGCGTTCTTCCGGGACACCGGATTCCTGATGCAAGTTGTCGACATTCTGCGTGATGACGACGGACGCCTTACCGCGCCGGATCAGGTCGGCGACGATGTAGTGGCCGCGATTGGGTTTCGCACCGACCCAGCCGTCGCGGTTCTCGAAGCGGCGACGCCATGCTTCGCGGCGCTTCTCTTCCGACGACACGAACTCCTGAAAATAGATCGGCTGCATTCGCGTCCATATGCCGCCCGGGCTGCGAAAGTCCGGAATCCCCGATTCGGTACTGATCCCGGCGCCCGTGAAGAAGACGGTACGGCGGCGGTGACGCAACAGCTCGGCGAAACGATGCAGATCCGAAGACATAGCGAAAGAGTACGCGAGTTGCGCAGCCGGCTCTAAGCGCCGGCTGCGCACTCGTCGTGGCCCGCGGAGGGGGTCGCGGTGCTGCAGGAGTCTTAGGTTCTAACCGAGCTAATTCAAGGCGCGGCGGTCGTCACACGGCCGACGC
>DATCLP010000263.1:0-3003 GCA_036563855.1 Steroidobacteraceae bacterium
GATCTTCGTGACGCACGATCAGCAGGAGGCGTTTGCCGTGGCGGACATCGTCGGTGTCATGCGCGACGGTCGGCTCGAACAATGGGATTCGCCATACAACTTGTATCATCGCCCGGCAACGCGTTTTGTGGCCGATTTCATCGGGCAGGGCGTCTTTATTCCAGGAGAGGTCGTCGGCCCCGGCGAAGTGCGAACCGAGCTCGGCGTCGTGCGAGCAAGCGGCGTGCATCTCCAGCCGGGTCGCCCGGTCGACTTGCTGTTACGACCGGACGATGTGATCCACGATGACGCCAGTCCGTTGCGCGCCGAGGTCTGTCAGCGTTCTTTCAGAGGCGCCGAGTTCCTGTACACGCTGAAGACGCAGAGCGGCGCGATTCTGCTGTCTCTCGTGCCGAGCCATCACGATCACAAGATCGGCGAGCACATCGGTATTCGGATCGAGCCCGATCACGTCGTCGCGTTCGAGCGGTAACTCGCGCAGTAGTCTTGAATAGGTTCTAGTCGGAGCGTACTCCGGCGCGTCTCATCAGCACCAGAAAGAGCGGCACGCCAGCGAGTGCGGTCAATGCACCCACGGGCAACTGGCGAGGCGCAAACAACGTGCGCGCGCACAAATCCGCGATCGTCACTAAGGTCCCGCCCAACAGCGCAGAAGCGGGCAGCAAGCGTCGATGATCCGATCCGATCAACAGCCGTGCGATGTGCGGCGTCACGAGTCCGACGAAGCCGATCGTTCCGGCGGCAGTCACCGAAAGGGCCGTGAGGGCGGAGCTCGCAAGAAAGATCCCGATGCGCAGGCCTCGGACAGGTGCACCTAACGTGCGCGCCTGCAACTCGCCACGGGCGAGCACGTTCAACTGCCGCGCGAACGGTAAGCAGATCGGTAATGCAACGATGAATGCGCCGATCAGCAGGCTCGTGCGTCCGCTCGCGGACAAGTCTCCCATCAGCCAGAACAGCATCCCGCGCAATTGCGATTCGTCGCCGAGCGAAAGCAGCGTGCTCACGACCGCATTCGCGCCGGCAGCGATCACGATACCGGTGAGAAGCAATCTGCCTGGCGTCCAGCCTACCTCGCCATGCGCAAGCGCGAATACGAGAACCGTCGTCGCAAGGGCGCCGGCCATGGCTGCGAGGTCGATGCCGAGACCGACGGCGCCCAACAGCATCGCACTGAGCGCAGCGACGGCCGCTCCGCCAGAGACGCCCATGACATAAGGGTCCGCGAGCGGGTTCCGCAGTAGAACCTGCATCAGGACTCCGGCGATGGCCAGCACTCCCCCTGCTGCAAACGCCGTGAGGGCACGAGGCAGGCGCAGTTCAACAATGATTGCGTGGGCAAGCGTCTCGCCGTCTCCCGTCGCAACGCGCCAGAGATCGCCGAGACTCACGGCGACGCTGCCGGCCAGCAGCGAAGCCATGAAGGCGCCGGCGGCGGCCAGGGCGAGGATCGTATACGTGAGACGAATCTTGGAATTCTTCACGGGCGGAGCGTATGAACCTGAGCATTGGCTGTCCACCGCTGAAGCGAGCCCTTCGGCCATGGCCTGACTGCTTGCCTTGTGGAACAATCTTCCGGCCGCGCTTGCCTGATGACATATGACTGATTGGATAGACGCAGACGGGTTCCGCGCGAATGTCGGAATCGTGCTCATACGAGACGACCGCCAAGTATTTCTGGGCGGGCGTACGGGCGGTCGCGGCTGGCAATTTCCGCAAGGCGGCGTCCGACAGGACGAGTCTCCGGAGGAGGCGCTGTATCGGGAGCTCAAGGAGGAGATCGGCCTCGATCCTTGCGACGTCGAGCTGGTTGCCTCGACGCGCAGTTGGCTGCGTTACCGCTTGCCGAAGCAGTATGTGCGCCGTCACAGCAACCCAGTCTGCATCGGTCAAAAGCAACGCTGGTTCTTGCTGAGGTTCCTTGCAGAGGATTCGCGGCTTCAGTTCGATACGACGAACGAGCCGGAGTTCGAGTGCTGGCGTTGGGTCGACTATTGGACGCCCGTACGCGAGGTGATCTATTTCAAGCGCGCGGTGTATGCGCGGGCGTTGGACGAGCTCGCAAGGCGCGCGTTCCCCAACGATCCGCCCGCTCTGCCGGAGTGGTCGGAACAAGAAAAGAATCTGCGCAACATCGCCCGACGTCGCGCCAACCAGAAGGCGATCAACACCGGCTGTGGTTCGTAGAACCTAATCTCAAACGTTATGAGCGACCGCAGGTCGCGTTTTGATGAGCGCGGGATTTGCGGTGCAAATACGCGCCCGCGCCCGTCGCGGGATTACCAGGGCGCCCAGTAGATTCATAGGTTCTAGAACGGCTTCAGCACGACGAGCAGCACGATCGCGAGCAACAGCAGCGTCGGCACTTCGTTGAAGGCGCGATACCAGCGCTCCGAATGCGCGTTGCGATTCTCGCGGAACGCCTTCAAGAGCCGGTAACACCACAGGTGGTACGCGATCAACGCGAGGACGAGTGCGAGCTTTGCGTGCATCCATCCGGCACTGGCAAAGGCCGGCGCGACGATGAGGATGCCGATCCCGAAGGCGAGTGCGAGCGTTGCTCCGACTGTCATGAGCGCGAATAGCCGTCGCTCCATGACGCAAAAACGGGCAAGCCCGGGCTCATCGGTCGTACTCGCGTGATACACGAACAGCCGCGGCAGGTAAAAAAGCCCGGCAAACCAGGCAATGACGAAAAAGATGTGAAAGGCTTTTAACCAAAGCATCTGCCGGATTCCGTCGTTCTCGTTGTCGCCACACCCATTCTGAGCGGTTCATCGCTGCTCGCTGGGTCCGGCCTTGTGATTAAATGCCCGCGGCGCTGCGGCGCCGCAGGCCTGGGAAGGGTACCGCTACATCGGCAAACGTGCATGGCAGATTCGAGCGCAATGCGAACCGGGCGGCTGGTCGTCCGCTACCACTCGCCATGGCGGCGTCGTACCGTGCTCGCGGTGGCGATCGTCGGCGCGCTCGTTCTGCTCTATGGCATCTACGAGTGGGGGC
>DATCLP010000264.1:0-2743 GCA_036563855.1 Steroidobacteraceae bacterium
ACGCGTCTCATCCTGCTGCAGGTCATCGCCGATCAGGAGCAGTTCGGCCGACCGATCCTTTCGACGCAGCTGCTCGAATCGCTGATCCGCTTCTACGGCAACTCGCTGCAAGGATTCCTGAGCACGTATCTCGAAAAGAGCGTGGAAACCTTCATGCGTCAGCAGGAGGTCGTGCAGTCGCAGCTCGCGCGCATGATGAACAGCGCACCGCTGACTGCGATGTCGGAATTGACGCGGCACAATCTCGAGCTGTGGGGCAAGATGCAGGAGAGCCTGCTCGCAGCGTTCGGCCCGTCTCCTACCCAATCGTCGCCGCAAACGCCGCCCAGCTCGCGCGAACAGAACAACGAAGACGAACCCGAGGAGCCCGGTCGCGCGGGCGCCGGTCGAGATTGAATTTCGACTGCGCGGGCCCGCACATAAGCCGAATTCCGCGTTGCATGCCTAAGATCTGTTTCGTCGCGTCGGAAGTCGTTCCGCTCGCCAAGACCGGCGGGCTTGCCGATGTCGCCGGGAGTCTCCCTCGCTACTTGCATGCCCGCGGCCACGACGTTCGCGTGTTCATGCCGCTCTACTCGAGCATCGGCTTGACGGCGCTCGGCGCGACACACGTCGACACTGCGCAGAATGTGGAACTGCAGTTGGGCGATCATCGGTTTGGGTTTTCTCTGCTCGAGGCTCGCCTGCCCGGCACGTCCGTGCCGCTCTATCTCGTTCACTGCCCGGCTGCGTTCGATCGTGCGACGCTCTATACGAGCGCACCGGATGAACACCTGCGTTTTCTCGTACTCCAACGCGCAGCGCTCGAAGCATGCCAGCGGCTCGTCTTTGCGCCCGATATCGTCCATTGCAACGATTGGCATACGGCATTGATGCCGCTGCTACTGAAGACGGCGTATGCCTGGGACCGGCTTTTCGCCAACACGCGGACCGTGATGACGATCCACAACGTCGGCTATCAAGGCATCTTTCCGGCTTCGACGCTGTACGACGTCGGCACCGACGTGCGCGACTTCGTCGATCCGGTCGTGCACTCGAGCGGTAGCTTCAATTGGCTGCGGGAGGGCATTCGCCACGCACATCGCGTCTCGACGGTCAGCCCGACCTATGCACAGGAAATCTGCACGCCTCTCGGCGGACACGGACTGGATACTGTCCTGCGTGCGCGCAGCGATGGCATCGTCGGCATTCTCAACGGCGTGGATTACACCGAATGGAATCCCGCGACCGATCGCTATCTGAAGCATCACTATTCGATCGACGATCTTTCGGGCAAGGCGGCGACGAAGCAGGCGCTGCTCGATTGGCTGAACCTTCCCGCGGCATCGACGACACCGCTCATCGGCATCGTGTCGAGAATGACCGTGCAAAAAGGCTTCGACCTTTTATTCGATGCGTTGCCCGACGTGCTCATGAGCCGCGACGTTGCGCTCGTCGCGCTTGGCAGCGGTGAGGCCCGCTACGAAGACTTCTTCGCCGGGTTGCAGCAGCGCTTTCCGGACCGCGTCGTCTTTCATCGCGGCTATAACGAGGAATTGTCGCACCTGATCGAGGCGGCAAGCGACATGTTCTTGATGCCGTCGCAGTACGAGCCGTGCGGCCTCAATCAAATGTACAGTCTGAAATACGGCACTGTGCCCATCGTGCGCAGGACCGGCGGCCTGGCCGACTCGGTGCAAATGTGGGATCCCGCGACGCGCACGGGCACCGGCATCGTCTTCAACGATTTCGATGCACCTGCCGTGCAGTGGGCGATTCACACCGCTTTGGACCTCTACAAGGACCAGGAGACCTGGAATCAGATCGTACGCAACGCGATGTCGCAGGACTTCTCGTGGGAAAAACAGACCGGCGAATACGAGCGACTCTACGCGTCCCTGCTCGGATAAACGACCGCCACCGCCTAGCCTCGGCGGAGCGCGGTGCGTGCGTCTTCCTTCTCCTACAGCCTACAGCCCACAGGCTATAGCCTTGCGTCACTTCAGCGTCGTCAAATCCACCGTACCGCTTTGGCGGAACGGAATCTTGTTGAGGATCCCGATGTCGGTGAGCACTTTGCCTTCGAAGACGTATTGCACCTGCTTGCGACCTTGCAGGCGCGAGACGAGACGGCCCAGGCTGCTCACGAAATTCGTACGGACCGGCAGATCGAACTCGGTTTCGCCGTTCGCCGGAATCACGAAGGGTTGATTCGTGACGCCCTCGGCGAAGCTGTCGCCCTCGAGAAAGAGCTTGTAGTCGATGCCGTTCACGGGCAGGTCGCGCGGGTTCGGATTCTCCACGTGCAACCGCACGATGAAGTTCTGGTTGAACATGTCGGCCGACGTCATCCTGACGTTGACGAGCGAGAGTCGCGGCGCCTCGATCTTCGGCGCAAGCGCGGCACACGCCGCAAGCAATCCGATACAAACGAACGACGAACAGCGCCAGATGAATTTGCTCATCGCTACCTCGCACTCCTGCACACTCCCGGCATCGTCGCCGGGCTCGCCGGGAATTATGTGCGCATTCGCGCCAACATGTCGCGGGTAACGAGCGCTATGCCCTTTTCGCTGATGTAGAAGCGGCGCGCATCCTCTTCGCGGTCGATGCCGATACGAGTCCCTGCCGGGACGATGCCGCCCGAGTCGATGATCGCATTCTTGATCACGCAGTCGGGACCGATACGCACGTCGGGGAAGATGACCGACCGTTCGACGTAGCTGCGTTCCTCGACGCGCACGTTCGAGAACAAGAGCGACTG
>DATCLP010000265.1:0-2052 GCA_036563855.1 Steroidobacteraceae bacterium
GTGTAGCGCTCGCTTGGATCGCCGGTGCTTGCTGGAGCACTTCCGGCGCCAGCAAGTCTCCGACGTCTTCCGCGACGCCGCGTGCGCGTTCGGTTTCTGGCGCACGAGCTCGAGATGTTTGCGTTGCAATCGCCTGCTCGAACATTTGCAGGACGTCGCCGTCGCTCGACTCCGTTTGCTCCGTTTTCGGCGGCACCGAAGCAGGCGCCGCAGGCGTACGCGACTCCAGCGAATCGGGATCGGACAGCTCGTGCATCGCGACCGACTTGCTCGAGATCGCAGGTTCGGGTTTGGGCGCCGGCGGTTCTTCCGGTTTCGCGACCGGAACCGTCTCTTCGACTTTCGGTACCGGCACGGACGACTCGGCCGCGAGCTTACGTCCGAGCATGTCGTAGTAGAGCTGCAAGTATTTCTGCAGCGAGCGGACGACAACGAAATTCGTCAACGCGTGCTTGCGTGCGTTCTGCGCCATGTATGCGCGTTTCTCCGGCGTGAGCTGCATGACGCGCGTGATGCCGCGGATGAATGCCGCAGGGCTTCCCGGCTCGACCGCGACGCCGAAGTGCCCAAGCACTTCGCCTTGTGCACCCATTCCTGTGGCCACACACGGCACGCCGCACAACATGGCCGCGATGAGGGATGTTCGCAGATGATCCGTCGTCGCGCTCGAGCACGCGACATCGCACGCGTTGTAGAACGCGGCCACATCCGACCATTCGCCGAGGAGTTGCGTACGCGTGCCGAGCGTGCCGCCGCCAACGAGCGCGGTCAGCGCACCGTTGCCGCGTTGCACGCCATGTCCGGCCAGGAGCACCGAAACTTTCGGATTCGTCTTGATCAGCTCGCCGGCCGCCTTCAGCAGCGTTGCGTGGTCATACTCGGGTTGGAACGGCGCGAGCATGCCGATCACGAACGCATCGTGATCCAAATTGAGCTGTTCGCGAACCTTGCGGCGCACCGCGAAATCCGGCTTGAAACGCGTGGGATCGACGCCGAGCGGCACGATCGCGTAGCCCTCTTCCGGGAACCCTGCCCGGCGATGCGCGGATGCGGCAGCTTCGGACGTGTACACGATCTTGTCGGCGCGCTTGCTGAGCTGCACAGCGAGCGCAAGCTTGCGAGTGTCGATGAATCCTGGCTTACGGGAAAGCGGCGCGGTCGGCGTCGGCGACCAGATCGTCTTCACTTCCCAGTCGCTTCGGGCACGAAGCCAATGAGAGACGATCGCCGCCGTAAGTCCCCACGCTTGAATGATGTCCGGCTTGAAGCTGCGAAGCGTCTTCAGGAGCTGGCCGAACGCGCCGATCGAGAATCGCTCGCGCGAGAGCGCGACGTCGTACACCGGTACGCCGTGTTGACGCAGCACCGCACCCGGAACCGTATTCGGCGCGAGCGCGACGACGACGGCTTTCACGCGCGCCTTGGGCATGCGCGTGAGCATCGGCATGAACAGCGCTTGCTGTGCTGGTCCCGCCGCTCCGCCGGAGCTGACGAGATGCATGACACGAACTGGTCTTATGTCGTCCGACACTTCTAGCAACTGGAGCCGGGAAACGCACCAAATGCTAGCAGTCCGCGATTTGTGTACGCGTGAGGCTCAACACGGATTTGGGAGCGCGTCGCGACACGCGAGGTGACACAAATTGGCAGTTGGAGATTTGGATCACAGAAAGGGCGTGCTCACGCTGGAACGGCCCAGAGATATGTCGCCGCGTATGCGCGCCACGGTCGCCAGCATTCCGCTCGTGTCAACAGCTCGGCGGCCGAAGAGGCGCCCGCTGCACGGATCAAGCCGAGGTCCGTGGCGGGAAAAGCATCGGGTTCGCGTCCGAGCCGGATCGCAAGATACGTCCGCGTCCACGGCCCGAAACCCGGGAGCGTGGCAAGTGCAGCGTCGACCGCAGGCCACGGCATATCGAGTTGCACGCATTGCTCCAGCACGGCTGCAGCCAACCTTCGGATCGTCGCAACGCGTCTGCTGGGCATTCCAAGATTTCCAAGGTCGGCCGCAAGCACATTCTCGGGCGTGATTTCGCCGCATCGCTCGACGAG
>DATCLP010000266.1:0-8235 GCA_036563855.1 Steroidobacteraceae bacterium
GGGATGCGCTGATGGATGTCTGTCGGCTGAACCTCGAGGATGCGCTCGTCCGGCGCGCAGACGGCCTTGCCGCCGGCCTGCTCGATCAGCATGGCCATGGGGTTGGCCTCGTACATCAAGCGCAACTTGCCGTTCGGCGCCTTCTTGGTAGGCGGATACATGAAGACGCCGCCCTGCAGAAGAATGCGATGCACGTCCGCGACCATCGCGCCGACATATCGGCTCGAATAGCCGTGCTCCTGCGCCCAGCTCAAATACTTTCGATAGCCCTCGGGAAAGCTCAGTCGATTGCCTTCATTCACCGAGTAGCACTTGTGCGCCTTCGGAATCTCGAGGCCTTGAGCGACACGGATGAATGCACCGTACGACGGATCGAGTACGAACATGTCCACGCCGTTGCCGAGCGTCAGCACCAACACCGTCGATGAGCCGTACAGCACGTAGCCTGCGGCCACTTGTTTCATACCGGGCTGCAGGAGCGAGTCGGTGGCCTTCGAGGAGCGGCGATCCTTCAGCAGGATGCTGAAGATCGTGCCGACGGCGCCGCAGACATCGAGATTCGACGAGCCGTCGAGCGGGTCGAACAACACGCAGTACTTGCGCCCGTTCGAATCGTCGCTGCGCAGAATGACGGGTTGCTCGTTCTCTTCCGAAGCGACGATGGCGACGCCTTCGCGGCCGCCGAGCGTGCGCAGCAGGATTTCGTTGGCAATCACATCGAGCTTTTGTTGCTGCTCGCCTTGCACGTTCTGACTGCCGACCGTGCCGAGCACATCGTCGAGGCGGGCGCGCCGCACGTGCGACGCAATGATTTTCGCGGAAATCGACAGAGCCGACAGAATCCATGAAAACTGGCCTGTCGTATCGACATGGGTTTGCTGTTGCAGGATGTGGGCCTGCAAGGTCACGATATCCGGGCCCAAGAGAGACTTGTCGAGCACGTTGGCAGGTTCGCTCATCATCAACCTCTAGAAACAAAATTCGTCCATGCGTCGGGCGGCGATACCGCCGACGGCATCCGAGAAACGTTCGGAATCAGGCTGCTGCTCCGCCTGCGCGTCGTAACCTGAATGCGCCGGTCACGAGCGATTCGTATTCGCGGTCCATGATGACCGTGCGGTCGCGACCGCTTTCCTTCGCAGCGTACAATGCCTCGTCGGCGAGCTGAATCAAACCTTCGGGATGGCGGTCGGCGCGCGGTTGAACGCAGGCGGCACCGATGCTGAAGGTGACGATGCCGGTCGGCGAGGTCGGATGCGGAATCGCGGCATATTTCAAAGCCGCATGGAGCTGGATGCAAACCTCTTCGACTTGCTCGCGCCGTACGTCGTAGAGCAACACAACGAATTCCTCGCCGCCGTAGCGCGCGGCCAGATCGAGCGGACGCCGTGCCACTTCGGGGAAGAGCGACGCGACCTTCGCGAGACAAGTGTCGCCGCCTTGATGGCCGTGGGTGTCGTTGAATTCCTTGAACCGGTCGAGATCGATGAGGAGCAAGGCGACGGGAACGGATTCGCGTGCCGCCTGCTGCCACACCCGGCGCATGTGCTCATCGAACATACGGCGGTTGTGAATGCCGGTGAGACTGTCGCGATGCGCCGATTCGTTCAGCGATTGCGCAGCCACGTACCCCTGGCGCACCGCACGTTGCAGCGAGAAGTGCACGGCTGCACCCAGCGCGCTGGCGAACGCGGCGATCGAGACATCGAGCCAACGCTGCACGGAGCCGAGGCCGGCAAGCTCGCCCGCAACGAGATAGGCAACGACGGCGAACAGCGAGATCAGCACGGCCTCGACGTGCAGCATGCCGAACACGAAATAGGGCGCGATCACGACGAGCGGCATCCAGGCCGCGAGGGAGTACCCTTGTCCCTGCATGAGCACGTCGATCGCGATGAAACAAAGCGCTTGGGCGGGGGCGATGATTTGAGCCGCGATGTCGTATCGCTTGTACAAGCGCGGGATGGATACGACGACCATCGCCAGGATGCTCGTCGCGAACAGGACGCCCGCAAGCGCCGCCAAAGTGCCGTCGTGATCCGGGCCGAAGAGCCGATGCCTGATCGAAGTGAACGGGAGTGCGATACTGACGAGCAGAATATTGCCCATCGCCAGCCAGAGCGTCGTGCGGATCCGCCAACGGACTCGGCTTGCGTACCAAAGCCGGAATTGGGTTTCGAGGGGCTCTGGGAATGCTAAACGGGGGAGGACGCCCCTAGCCCGTTGGAGCATGCGTCCGAATGTCCCGGCGCTACGAAGGCCAAGCGGGTTTGAAGGGGTTGGTCTCATGGGCGAGTCAGACATTACCGCTCGGGGATTCCCGGAGGCGGCGAACATGTTCACAGGATGGGTGGCGCCGCAGCCCGCTGCTGCGGAGCAGCAGAAATGGCGTGACCCAGTTCTCGTTGCGTCCGGGTGCGGTTGTAGGGAGAACGCTTGCCGAACCGCTCCCCGGCGCCGAACCGCTGTTGGCCGGCCAGGGTTAGCGTGCGTGGGGGCGCGGGGTGCACCATCGCATCCAAGCCGGGAATCCGGACGAGGACATCCATGATTGCAAAGGGCATCCAACCGATCGCGATCCTGCTCCTGCCCCTGATATGCCTGGGCGGTTGCGGGGATCACGAGTTCGAGAGCGGACCCACCGTCGAGGAGAGGCGAGATGTGGAGGCCTTCTCCGAGATCTCATTACGCGGGAGCGCCCGTCTCGAAGTGCACGTCGGCTCAGGTCCTTCCGTGGAGGTTTCAGGCAGCGAGCGTGCAGTGAAGGCTCTGAAGACGGAAGTCTTCGGAGACACTCTGCGTATCCGCACCGATCAGCATGGCGGCTGGGTGATCGGCGGACGTTCGCGGGTGGTCGTCAAGGTGGCCGTGCCGACGCTCACCGCACTCGATGTGTCCGGCGGCAACGATGTGCGATTGAGCGGATTCGACGGCGGCAAGACGACGATCGAAGTCGAGGGCGCAGCCAATCTCAAGGCCAAGGGCCGGCTCGATTCCGTGACCGTGAAAATGGCGGGCGCCGGACACGCCGACTTGCGCGATCTCGTTGCCGGCGAGGCGAAAGTGACGGTCGACGGCGTCGGTTCGGTTTATGTGCACGCGACCGAATCGCTCGATGCGACGATGAACGGCGTCGGCGCCATTCTTTACTCGGGTTCGCCGCGCCGCGTGAATACGTCCATGAACGGCGTCGGCACCATCAGCAGAGATCGCGAACGCCGCTCGAACGACGACGAGCCGGCGTCTGAGCGTGACGACGCTAGCGAGTTGGAAATGAAGATCGAGGTATAGCCGAACCTGCGGGCCCGACCTTCAGCCTTCAGCCTTCAGCCTTAAGTCTTCAGCCTCGCCGGGCGCGGCTCAAGACAAATCTGCGAGCGCCGCCGGCACTTGACGTCTCAACAGCGCGTTCTGCGCTTCCCACAGTTCTTTTCCTTCCACAGCAACCAAGAATCGCGCCTCGCCGCCGACCAGCACGGCGATAGGCAATCCGTCCCGATACAGCACGCGATTGCCGGTGAGCGAAGGAACTCGTGCGCCCGGCGTCAAGATGCCGACGAGATTCAGCGGATCGGCTGCCGAAAGAGAAATGAGCTGATTCGTGTCTGCGGCGCGCCGGGCTTCGCGCAAGGCACCGACCGCTTCCGGTAACGCGAACTGCTCGCCCGAAAATCCCGCAACGAAACGTCCGCCGCGAATCTCGCCGCGCGCCTCCAAACGCCGCAAACACATGAGCAGCGTTCGCCATGCCGGCAGCCATTTCGCTTCGCGCTCGAGCAACTTCCAGAACACGACGCCCCAGCGCCGCAGCAAAGTGCGACACACGTGCTCGATCGCCTCCGGATCTGCTCCGTTCACGCGCCCTGATGCGGCCGACGAGTCCGACTTGCGGACGATCGACCAGCGTCCGGCGTCCTGCATGCCGAAGATCGCAATGCGTCGTTTGCGCCGTGCATCGCGCGCGGTCGGGCGCCGACGGTCGGACGGCACGAGCAACGCGCGCAAGCCGCCGAAACTGTCGGAATTGACGATGCCGAGCGCAACGAGCTCTCCAAGCGCCTCTTCGACTTGGCTCGGCAGCACACCGGCGCCGTCGACGATCTCGTCGAAGAATGAAGCGCCGTGCTGATGAATGAACTCGTAGACACGCTGCGCTTTCGGCGTGAGCTCCGTTGTAGAGGGCGGCGCTGCAAAGCTCGTCCATAGTTTGAGATTCTTGCGCGCGAGCAGCGCAATCGGCGTCGAGCGCACCGGCGCAGCGCCGCGCTCGGAATCGCTCGCCCGCGGAGCCATTCGCATCCAGGTGACGCGACCGGCGAGCGACTGTTCGTCGAGCCATGCGGGATCGTATTCGGCGATGCGCACCGGTAGCACTTCCGTTTCCCACGCGCTCGCCGGGACATCGAAGCCTTCCAACTGGCTCAATACCGCGGCAATGGCGTCCGAACCTTGCATGCGAGCGCCCGGCGCGACGTGCTGCCAATTGAACAAGAAGCGCAGGAAGTCGCTCGCTTGTACGGGTTCGATCTCGGCGCGCAGGCGCTTGACCGTATAGCGATGGATGCGCGCCAACAGTCCGCGATCGCACCATTCCGGGCTTTGTTCGGCCGCATTGCCCGTGAAATTGCCGCGCATCGCCGAGCCCTCCGCTTCGAGCGCGAGCAACGCCGCCTCGATGCACGATGCTTCGATACCGGATGTGTGCGCGATGGCGGCGGCCGTCGTCGGTCCAAGGCCGGCAAGGCGACCTCGCACCACGGCGATCGCCGCGTCTTCTTCCGACCATTCCTTCGCGTACGCGGAAGGAACGTGTGCATGAGGATCGAATATCGCGCCCTTCAACAGCGCCTGGAAGATCGGCAACCGTTCGACGGAGACATATAAAGTGCGCCTGTCCGACAACCTAATGCGCGAAATACGGCCTTGCCGTTCCAACTCGCGAACGATTTCAGGCCAGGTTGGATTCGCTGCGACTTCTTCTTGTGTCAGAAAAGTCAGCCACGAGAGCGCATCGTGAAGCTCGTCGGCAGTCGCCGCATCGGGCCAGGCTTCATTCTTGACGCGCGCAATCGCCTCGGGATCGAGCCGACCGAGATCCGCCGCAGATTCGGGATCCAACCAACGACGGCTCACGACCGCTTGGGTGCGGCGCTCCTCGAGCGGTGCATCGTCGAGGTAGGCGTAAGGTCGAGCCGACAAGACTTCGAGCGCAAGCGGCGACGGCTCGGTGAGATCGCGCGCTTCGACACGAATCTCGCCGCTGACGAGCCCTTGCAGGAGCCGTTCGAAGCCGACGACATCCATCGCTTCCTCGAGACAATCGCGCACTGTTTGCTGCACGAGCGGATGATCGGGCACGACGATGTCGCCGGAGATGTTCTCGAAGCAGGCGACTTGATCGGGAAACACCGCTGCGAGCAAGTCTTCTGCGTTCATGCGCGCGAGCTGCGGCGGGACTTTCTTGCCGCCGCGGAAGCGCGGCAGCGCGAGCGCAATCGATGCGCTCCACCGCCAGCGCGTCGTGAACATCGGCGCCGCGAGCAGGGCTTGGATCAAGATGTGTCGCGCGCTGTTCGGATGGAGGTAATGCGCGACATCTTTGAGCTCGAAGCTGTGCGCTGTCGTAAGCGACAGAATAATGGTGTCTTCGGTCGCTGCCGCTTGCAGCTCGAAATTGAAGGTCCGGCAAAAGCGTTTGCGGAGCGCCAGGCCCCACGCGCGGTTGATGCGGCTGCCAAACGGCGAATGGATGACGAGCTGCATGCCGCCGGCTTCATCGAAGAAGCGCTCGAAGACGATGGTTCGTTGCGTCGGCAGGCAGCCGAGCGCTGCATACGCTGCCGCCAGATACGCCGTGAGCTGGGACGCCGATTCGCGGTCGAGGCCGACTTCCTCCATCAGCCATTCGGCAGCGCGCGAAGTATCCAGGCCTTGCCCGGTAGGCGACGGAGCGAGCCGCGCTTCCACTTCAGCGCGCAGTCTCGACACGGCTGCCGATAGCTCGTCCGTGCGTCCCGGCGCTTCGCCAATCCAGAACGGAATGGAGGGTGCCTCGCCATGGGCATCTTCGACGCGAACGACGCTGCGTTCGACGCGCAGAATCCGATAAGACGTGTTGCCGAGCTGGAACACATCGCCGGCGAGGCTTTCGACCGCGAAATCCTCGTTGACCGTGCCGATGAGCACGCCGACGGGCTCGAGCCTCACTTGATAATCGGCGGTATCGGGAATCGCACCGCCGGAAGTGATCGCTGTTAGACGCGCGCCTTTACGGCCGCGTATGAGCTGATTGACGGCATCGTGATAGAGCAGCGCTCCGCGACGGCCGCGGCGCGTCGTGAACCCTTCCGCGAGCATCGTCACGATTTCGTCGAACTGTTCGCGGGTCAACGTTCGATACGGATACGCAGAGCGCACGAGCTCGAACAGCGATCGCTCGCTGCATTCTTGCGCGGCGGCTTCTGCGACGATTTGCTGCGCCAGCACGTCGATCGGCGCTTCCGGAACTTTCAGCCGATCGAGCTGACTGCGCCTGACGCAGTCGAGGAGCGCGGCGCATTCGACCAAGTCATCGCGCGACAGCGGAAACAAACGTCCTTTCGGCGTTCCGCCCACCGCATGTCCCGACCGTCCGACACGTTGCAGAAAGGCGTTGATGGAACGCGGCGAGCCGATCTGGCAAACCAGATCCACATCGCCTATATCGATGCCGAGCTCGAGCGAGGCCGTCGCGACGAGCGCCTTCAAATCGCCGCGCTTCAATCGCTGCTCGGCGTCGAAGCGCAGCTCTTTTGCGAGGCTGCCGTGGTGAGCCGCAATGCATGACGGTGTGCACGGCTTGGCAAGCGGCGCAGAAGCTGTTCGACCGGATTGTCCTTCAGCGACGGATGACTGCGGTGCATCCAACCGCTCGGACAAATGCCGGCACACGCGCTCGGCGAGTCTGCGTGTATTGACGAACACGAGCGTCGTGCGATGCGCGCGAATCAGTTCGGCCAAACGGTCGTAGACCTGCGTCCACACCTCGTTCGACATCACCGCTTCGAGAGGCGAGTCGGGCAGCTCGATCGCAAGGTCGCGCTGACGCACATGACCGCTGTCGACGATCCTGCATTGGGCACTGCCGTCCGAGCCGATGTATTTAGTGCCGACCAGGAAACGCGCGACTTCTTCGATCGGCTGTTGCGTCGCAGACAGTCCGACACGCGTCAGTCGCCGTCCAGTGAGCGCCTCCAAGCGTTCGAGCGAGAGCGAAAGATGCGAGCCGCGCTTGTTGCCTGCGATGGCATGAATCTCATCGACGATCACTGTGCGCGTCGTCGCGAGCATCTCGCGTCCCGATTGCGAGCCGAGCAGAATGTACAACGACTCCGGCGTCGTCACGACGATGTGCGGCGGCCGCCGGCGCATCTGCGAACGTTCGGCCGCTGTGGTGTCGCCTGTGCGAACCCAGGTTCGAATCTCGACATCGCGAATCGAATGCGCATGCAGCTCCTCGCGAATGCCGGCAAGCGGCGCTTCGAGATTGCGATGGATGTCGTTCGAGAGCGCCTTGAGCGGCGAAACGTAGACGATGCGCGTTTCGTCCGGCAGTCCCCATTGCTCGCCTTCGCGCACGAGATCGTCGATCGCCGCGAGAAACGCGGCGAGCGTTTTGCCCGAGCCGGTCGGTGCGGCAATCAGCACGTGCTGGCCAGAACGGATCTGCGGCCAAGCCTCTTGCTGCGCCGGCGTCGGGGAGGCGAACGTCTTGGTGAACCAGGACGCAACGGCCGGATGAAATAGGTTCTGGATATTCATACAGGAAGTGCTCAGGATACCCGACCGCCGCCGAAACGGAAGCCTGAAATTACGTGCGCCCGCCGAGAGGTATCGACGGCGAATAGCGAGAAAATCGTAAGTCGCAGGGCGGGTTCACAGCATGATCGCGGCCGATCGACACAACTGACCGCTACTACACTTCGAAGGTTCCGGTACGATGCCAGAAGCAGAACAAGCCGGTTTCAGGGGGATCCATGAGTACGAAACGAATGAAAGCAACTTCGGTGGCGCTGCTGGGCGGGCTTCTCATCGCCACAGCATTTGCCGCCGATGAATTCCTGGGCTCGTGGACCGGAACTTGGGAAGGGGCTGGCTCCGGCGGGAACTTCAACATCACGTTGACCAATGACGGCGGCAAGCTCGGCGGCAAAGTCGATGTCGGCCAAGACACCGGCGATTACTCGGCCACGTTCT
>DATCLP010000267.1:0-4613 GCA_036563855.1 Steroidobacteraceae bacterium
ACTTAGCACCGTCGCCACGCCGTTTCACTTGCGGCCGGTACGCTTTGCGGCGCGCCTCGGATCCGCCGGCCGGCAATCGTCAAGAAAGCTTGTGCGAGATCGGCGACGGACGCCCGAGCATTGCAAACGTTTGTAAGGGCACATGCCCTAGTTCGCCATAATTCCGTCCCTGGTTAGGTCCTTTTGACCCGGCATCCTCCTCGCTCGTTCAAACAACGAGGTAGGCTTCTCATGTCGCACTTCGGGTCGATGACGGTCAAGGCGGCGACGATCGGCGGCGTCGTCCTGATTTTGCTGGTGCCGCTTGCCATGCTCGGATCGCTCGTCGCGGAGCGCACCGCTCTGCGGGAAAAGGCATACGCGCGCGTTGCAGACGGGTGGGGCGGCAAGGCGGTCGTCGGCGGTCCGATGCTGATCGTGCCCATCGAGCGCGTGGTCGAACTGCGCGAAAGCCAGACTCAGCTCGTGCGCAGCGAACTGTATCTGTTGCCGGTCGAGCTCGAGGCGACCGTCGATCTGAATCTGGAGCGCGAGCGCCGTTACGTCGGCATCTATGCGGTGCCGGTTTATCTCGCGGCCATGAAGATCACGGGACGCTTCGACCGCGCAGGTTTCGATCCGCCCGACGATGAGCGTGTCCGCTACCGCTGGGATCAGGCTCGGTTGCAGTTACCGCTCGCCGAAACGCGTAGCTTGCGCGAAGTACGGGAAGCGAGCTTCGGCGGTACGAGCTTGAAACTGCGTCCGGCCGCTTCTGCGAGTGCGTTTCGCGGCGTCGAGGCGACGGTCGATGCGTCCGCTTTGCTCGAGAGTGCCTCGCTGCCGTTTGCCTTCGATGTCGTCATCGCGGGCAGCCGCGAGTTTTCGATGCTGCCGACTGGCAGCACGACATCAGTGCAACTTCAATCGAATTGGCCGCACCCATCGTTTCAAGGCAGTTTCCTTCCCGTGGAGCGCAGCATCGCGTCGAAAGGGTTCACGGCACGCTGGCAAGTGCTCGAGTTGAACCGTCCGTATGGGCAGGTGTGGGAAGGCGGCGAAGTCGACAACGCACAGCTCACCTCATCGGCCTTCGGCGTCGGGTTGTATCAGGCCGTGGATGTGTATCAGCGCACCGAGCGCGCGATCAAGTACGGGCTGTTCTTCATTGCGCTGACGTTCCTCACGTTCTTTGCCTGGGAACACGCAACCGGTCTTCGCTTGCACCCCTTTCAGTATCTGCTCGTCGGACTGGCCTTGAGCACGTTCTATGTGCTGCTGCTCGCACTGTCCGAGCACATCCTGTTCCTCGCGGCATATGCGATCGCTACGGCGGCATTGGTGAGCGTCATGGGCGTGTACATCTCGGGTGCGCTACGCAGCGCTCGGCGGGGTCTCGTTGCCGCGACGGCGATGACGGTCGTTTACGGATTGCTCTATGCGCTCATCGTATCCGAGGACTACGCGCTGCTCATGGGCGCAATCGCGCTGTTTGCGGCGCTGTCTGCCGTCATGCTGACGACGCGCAAGATCGACTGGTATGCGGTGCGCTCGGGCGAGCGAGCGGCAGAACGCGTCTAGCAGGAATCGATACATGGGCACGGCGGGTCGCTGGCCCGCTGCTGCCCGCGATCCGACCACGAAGATCAGGTGCAACCCCATGCGCGCCCAGTGTACGCTCGCAAAAACGTGATCGGTCGGCTCTCACGGTCGGCATACGGTCGCGCGATGAGAACGACCGGTTGCAACCATGAGCAGCGAAACCGACACAGAGCGGCGGAGCCTACGCGAGCAGGTAGAGAGCCTGCTGCCGACCTGGCAGAGCTGGTACCCGAGCTTGTTCGATGCCGCACAGGATCTGGGGCTGATTCGTGCGCGTGTCTGTGCGCCGGCGATGCTGATGCTGTCGCACCGCCATGCGCAGGTCCAGAGCGAGGCATTGCAGGCGTTCAAGGAGCAATGGTGCGTCGAGGACGAGCCCACGGTGACTGGCGCCATTCCGCAAGGCGTGCATCGCCAGCTGCGCAACACGGCCAAACAATTTCAGCGCCTGAAACAACAACGTAAGAGTCGCTGAGTCGCTGGGTCTTACGGTTTGCCGCCCCTAGTGGGATCCTTGCGCGCTTTGACCAATCTTCACAGCACGGTGCGCGGTGCCGTCGCGCCTTGCTTTCGCAAGCGCGCATAATCATTCCAAGTCGTTTGAGCGAAGGTGTTACTGGTGACCGCAAAAGCGGCAGTGCTGCTCTTGTTTGCGCTCGCGAGCGCCGTTCCAGCGTTCGCCGCACAGGAGGACAAACAAATCAAATCGGGTCTCGAGCCTGCTGACTGGGCTTACGAGCTGCCGGCAGGCGTGACGCGTCGCGAAGTCACTTACTACAGCGACGACGTGCCGTGCTACGCGACGATGTTCTACCCGAAAGGCTTTTCGACGAGCGGCAAGACGCCTGGAGTCGTGCTGGGGCAGGGATGGGCAGGGACGCACGTTTCGATCGAGAAGTACGGGGCCCGCCTTGCCGAGCGCGGCTTGGTCGCCATGGTCATCGACTACCGGAGCTGGGGCTACAGCGACGGGTTCGTGACGTTCAAGGAGCTTCGCAAGGACAACGACGACAGCGTGCGTTTCAGACGGGAAAAGGCCGAGGTCGTCATCAAGCGCACGCGGCTGCTCCCGTGGAAACAAGTCGAGGACGTACGCAATGCCATCTCGTACCTGCAAGGCGAGCCGGGCGTCGATCGAGACCGAATCGGGCTTTGGGCATCCAGCAGTGCAGCCGGTAACGCCATCGTCGTCGCAGCGCACGATGCACGCGTCAAAGCCATCGTCGCGCAGGTTCCCGCGATCTTCGGACGGCGCTCACCGAAAGGACCTTACGAGCTGCGCGGCCGCATGCTCGAAGATGCCATCCTGCGAGCACGGACAGGTCAAGGCGCAGAAATGGAAGCCGGATTCTCTCCGCGCCGCACCGTGGATCTCGAAACCAGTCAAGCCGTCGCCGAGTACCGTCCGTTCCGTTACTTGAGTCAGGTCGGCAAGCGGCCGGTTCTGTTCATCGTGGCGCAGCACGAGCAGCTCTTCAGCAACGAAGATCACGCGTATGCGGCGAGCAAGATTCTCGAAGGGCCGACGAAGGTGATCGAGATCCCCGACATCACGCACTTCGACATTTTCGTCGGCAAGGCATTCGAGATCAGCGCAGACGCGGCGGCGGATTGGTTCAGGAAATATTTATAGGGAAAAGAGAATAGGGAATAGGGAAGGCGGTAGGCAGATCGTCCCTTTTCCCTTTTCCCTATTCCCCGTTCCCTCCAATCGCCGCGAGATCCGCCTGATAGTTCGGATACGAATCCTTGAGATAGGCCGAGTTGAGCAGCATCGTCGCAAGGAGCTCGTTCGTACCGGGGCGGAACACGCGCGTTCGCACCCACATACTTTCCGTACGGCGGCTGCCGCTCAAGGCGACGACCTCGCGTTCGATTTCATAGGGTTCACCGACGAACAGCGGGCCGGCGAGCAAGCGAATCTCTTGATCGGCGAACAAACCGATGACCGGCGTCTTCACAGGAAACTGCACCGACCAGGTCGAATAATTCAGCAGAACGCTGATCATCTCGAATGGAATGATTGCTCGCCTCCAAGGCGTCGCACTCGGCTGCGAGTACCAGGGCGAGTTCTCCGTGATGACTTTGAGCTTGTCCGCCAAGGAAAACGGATACAGAGAGCCCATGTGCTGATCGGGATCCATTTGCACTGATATGCGCGGCGAACGCATACCGATCTCGACGTCTCGCAAGATCACGCGCGGCTCGGGCGGCCGAAGCTCCGTAAGACGTTCGTCTAGCGCAGTTCTCGGATGCTCGGGACCGATCGAGGCCGTGCCTCGCAGGACCTCGGTGCCATCTTCGCGCTGCATCCAGATGGCCGCACGTTGCTCACCCGCAGCAGGCTTGGCAAGAAACGCGCGCACGCGATCGCCTTCGAAACAGGGATTGCGGTAATGCGCGGACAGACAGCCGTGCTCCAGCCAACGCGCACCCCACGCAGCGACGCACAACGGCACGAACTGGCTGAAATGCGTCGGACCTTCGATCGTGCCGCCTTTGAACCCGAGTTTTTGCGCCGTCGCATCGTCGTGAATCGATGCGTGCGAGTCGTATTCCTGCGCGGCAAGCATCTGACGCGGCGACCGCCAGGGACCGACGAACGCCTCGTCGGTGATGTCGATCGGCGTATCGAAGGGAGTGCTCATGATCAACCTTGCACCTTGGAAAAATCGGGTGGGCGACGCTCGGCGAACGCACGGAATGCCTCGGCTGCTTCAGCAGTCTTGAGTCTCGCGCCGAAGATTTCGCCTTCCCGTGCCATGCGCGCCTGAATCGCTTCTGCATCGCGCATGAGCTTCTTGGTCTCGCGCAATGCGCCGATCGGCCGTGAGGCCAGTGCTTTCGCGCTCGCCAGCGCTTTGGCTCTCACTTGATCCTTCGGCAGCGCTTCATTGGCGATGCCGATCGCCGCAGCCGTCTTGCCGTCGACGGCTTCGCCGAGCGCAAACATCGCGAAGGCTCGGACATGACCGATGCGCGCAGGCAGAAGCCAACTCGATGCGGCTTCCGGCACGAGCGCGAGGTTCACG
>DATCLP010000268.1:0-2361 GCA_036563855.1 Steroidobacteraceae bacterium
AAGTGCAGGCGTTGATCGACCGCTTCAACGAGGTCAGCGAAAAATTTGCCGATCCGGATCTGAGCGAAGAGGAAATGAACAAGCTCCTGGAGGAACAAGCGAAGCTTCAGGATGCGATCGATGCGAAGAACGGCTGGGAGCTCGAGCGCAAGCTCGAAGTTGCGGCCGAAGCATTGCGTCTGCCGCCCTGGGATGCGGACGTCACGAAGATCTCGGGCGGCGAGCGCCGCCGCGTTGCGCTGTGCCGACTGCTGCTCTCGCAGCCCGACATGCTGCTGCTCGACGAGCCGACGAACCATCTCGATGCCGAATCGGTCGCCTGGCTCGAGCGCTACCTCGAAAACTATCCCGGCACTGTTATCGCAGTCACGCACGACCGCTACTTCCTCGACAACGTGGCCGGATGGATTCTCGAGCTCGATCGCGGCCACGGCATTCCGTGGCAAGGCAACTACTCCTCGTGGCTCGAACAAAAGGAGCGACGACTCGCGATCGAAGAAAGACAGCAAGAAGCGCTGCGCAAGAGCCTGCAGCGCGAATTGGAATGGGTGCGCCAGAATCCGAAGGCGCGGCAAGCCAAGAGTAAGGCGCGCATTCAGCGCTATGAGGAGCTCGCTTCGCAGGAATTCCAGAAGCGCAACGAGACGAACGAAATCTACATTCCGCCAGGTCCGCGGCTGGGAGATCTCGTCATCGAGGCGAAGAACCTGCGCAAGGCCTACGGCGACCGTCTGTTGTTCGACAATCTCAGCTTCAATTTGCCGCCCGGCGGCATCGTCGGCGTGATCGGCCCGAATGGCGCAGGTAAGACGACGCTGTTTCGCATTCTCGTCGGACAGGAGAAACCCGACGCCGGCGAGATTCGCATCGGACCCACGGTACAACTCGCCTACGTGGACCAATCGCGCCAAGCACTCGACGACAAGAAGACCGTGTGGGAGGAAATCTCCGGCGGTCTCGACATCATCCGCGTCGGCAACTACGAAACCCCGTCGCGCAGCTACGTCGGCCGCTTCAATTTCCGCGGTACGCAACAACAGCAATCGATCGGGGAGTTGTCGGGCGGCGAACGCAATCGTGTGCACTTGGCGAAAGTGCTCAAGTCGGGCGGTAACGTGATCCTGCTCGACGAGCCGACAAACGATCTGGACGTCGAAACGCTGCGTGCCTTGGAAGAGGCGCTGCTCACATTCCCAGGCTGCGCCGTCGTGATCTCGCACGATCGCTGGTTCCTGGACCGCATTGCGACCCACATCCTCGCCTTCGAGGGGAACAGCGAGGTCGTCTGGTTCGAAGGCAATTACGCGGAATACGTCGAAGATTTCAAACGCCGCAAGGGCGAAGATGCCGCCACGCCGCACCGGATCAAATATCGGAAGCTAGAGGCATGAGGCGAATGCCTCATGCCTCGAAGGCTGAAGACTGAAGGCTGAAGGTCAGCGGCGCCGAGCGGTGCGTGATGTGCTGCGCGTTGGAGGACTAAAGAATGGAAGCCTCTAAACTGAGATTCGAGGAAGCGCGCGTCTGCGTACTCTTCTTGCCAGAGCCCAGTGCCCTGCTGTCGCCTGTCGCCTGTAGCCTGTAGCCAGCGAAGCCCATGGCTTCCGACGCCATCGCCGCCGTCATTGCAGTCTTCGGGCTACTGCTCGTGGTGCTCGCTTGTCAGCGCCTCGCGCGCGCCCGATTCCTCGCCGCCGGAGGCAGCGCACTTGCCGGGCTCGTCCTGCTCGGCGCTGCTGCGCTCATCTTCATCATCTCGCTCAATCTGCACACTTATGCGCGACTGACGTACGAGCAGCCGGTTGCGGAGATCGTCTTCGAAAACCGCGGACCGCAACGTTATCGCGCGACTCTCACGGAGATCCCAAGCGGCGAGATGCAGATGTTCGTGCTTGCCGGCGATGAATGGCAGCTAGATGCGCGCGTGCTCAAGTGGAGAGGATGGGCCAATTTGCTCGGTCTCGACGCGCAGTATCGCCTCGAGCGCATCAGCGGCCGCTATCGCGATATCGAACAGGAACGCCATGCCGAGCGCACGGTGTACGGGCTTACGAAAAATCCCGGCGTCGATCTATGGATGCTCTCCACGCGCTATCCGAAATGGCTGTCGTTCGTGGATGCGGTGTACGGCAGCGCCACCTATCTGCCGATGGCCGACGGTGCGCGCTACGAAATCAAGATGACTCAAAGCGGACTGATCGCCCGTCCGGTGAATGCCGCCGCGCACGCGGCGGCAAGCATGCAAATCTGACCGCACGTCGTTCGACGTCGGTCTCAGCCCACCCAAACTCGCGCGTTTCTGAACATGCGCATCCAGGGGCTGTCTTCGCCCCACTCGTCCGGATGCCAAGAATTCTGCAC
>DATCLP010000269.1:0-5739 GCA_036563855.1 Steroidobacteraceae bacterium
GATGTTCGCTATTCGAGCGACGAGCCGGATGCCAGCGTGCGGGTGCTGTTCGAGCGGTGATATGTCGACGGCGCACGACATCGATGGCGCGCGGCGAATACCTGCCGCAGAGAGGCGCTCGATATGAAATTGAGTGCCGCCCCGCCGTCTGTCCGTACGCGCTTCATCGCTTGGGGCGTCTTGATGCTCGTCGCGTTTGCGCTATTCGGCGCGCGCGTGCTGCCGAACCTTAAGGTCGAGACCGATATTCTCGCGCTGCTGCCGAGCACGCAGCACGATGCCGCGATGGATGAAGCGTTGGATGCGTTCTCGGCCAAGCTCGCGCGCCGCCAGATCTTCCTGATCGGCGCAAACGACCTTGCCGATGCAAAGCTTGCGGCAGCGAGTTTCGCTCGCGTACTGGCAGACTCCCAAGCCTTCGCGAACGTCACGCTCGAGCTCGATGCCAACGCTTCCGAGCGCTTCGATGTATTCCTCGATCATCGCGGCTACTTGCTCTCTGCCGCCGATGAGCGCGCGCTTCGGGAGGGCCGCGGTGCAGAGCTCGTCAACAAAGCCGTGCGCGCGGCGTTCACGCCGGCGGGATTGATGCAGCCGCTCGGCACTGCGCAGGATCCGCTCGGGCTGTTGAACAACTTCCTGCGCGAGCAGATCCCATCGTTCGGCACCGCACGCCTCGATGGCGCCACGCTCGTCATCGATGCTGAGGCCGGTCCATACGTTCTCGTGCTCGCGGAATCTGCCGGCAGCCCGTTCGCCTCCGCAGTGCAAGAGCAGGTAATGCCTGCGATCGAGGAAGCTTCGAGAGCTGCACGTCGCGCCGTACCCGCGGCGGTCACGATTCTGAGCTCCGGGACGATTCAACATGCGGCAGCTGCGACGGCTCGCGCGAAGCAGGAAGTATCGACGTTCGGCACCGTGGAGACGATTGCAGTCCTGATCCTGCTATGGACGATGTTCGGCGGCTTCCGGCCGCTGCTGCTTGCAATGCTCACGCTGACCCTTGCGGTCATGACCGCGTTCACGGTCGTGCATTTCGTGTTCGGCAAGGTGCATCTGCTTGCGCTCGTGTTCGGTTCGAGCCTCATCGGCAGCATCATCGATTACTCGATCCATTTCTTTGCCGATCGATTTCGAGAGCCCGGCCGCTGGTCGCCGATCTCTGCCGTCTCTCATGTCGGTCCGGCGATCTTGCTCGGACTGACGACGACGCTGATCAGCTATCTCGTGCTGGCCTTCGTACCGTTTCCGGGACTCAAGCAGATCGCGCTGTTCTGCATGGTCGGTTTGATCGTCGGCTGCGGATGCGTGCTCTGTCTGTACCCGATACTGACGCCGGTGAGCCGTCGCGCTCCGCAGCTCGGTCCGCGGCTCGGCGCAGCGCTCGATCGTTTCTTGCGCCGCTGGCGCTGGACGCCGGCCCGCGGTATCGCGGTCGCGGCGGCATTCGTAATCGCGCTGGCAGGCCTCGGTCGCGCGCAGATTCAAGACGACATCCGCGCGCTGCAGGAGTCTCCCGCGGAGCTGTTGGAAAACGAACAGCAAGTCAGAGCATTGCTCGGGAGTAGCGTCGAGACACGCTACTTCGTCGTTACGGGCGATTCCGAGGACGCGGTGCTCGAGCACGAAGAGCGGCTGACCGAGGCGCTCGACGGACTGATCGCTTCGCAAGCCTTGAGTTCCTATCAAGCGGTGAGCACGAGCTTGCCGTCGCGTGCGAAACAAGAGCGCGCGCATGAGCTCTTGCGGTCGCACGTGTATTCGAGTGGCGGTCTGCTCGAACAAGCGATGTCGATGCTCGGTTTCCCCGCCGAGGCCATCGCCAAACGGCGCGAGGAGTTCGAGTCGGCGCCCGGACCGCTCACGCCGGAGAAGTGGTTGGCGAGCGCAACCTCGCAGGCGACGCAGCATCATTGGCTCGGAAAGGTAGGCGAGCGGTACGCTACCGTCGTTTCGCTCGGAGGCATACGCGACGTCGATGCGTTGCAACAAGCAGCCTCGGCGACACCGAACGTCACGCTCGTGGATCGCGTCGCGGAGACGACTACCGTCTTGTCGAGCTATCGCAAGGCATTGTCCGGATTGCTTGCCCTCATCTATGTAGTGGCTGGAATCGTGCTGACCGTCCGGTTCGGGACTCGCGTCGCGCCCCGAATTTTGTTGCCGTCGATTCTGGCCACCGTCACGACGCTCGGGCTCTTCGGGTGGTTCGGTGTGCCGATCAATCTGTTCACGATGCTCGCTTTGTGGCTCGTACTCGGCCTCGGCATCGATTACGGGATCTTCCTACGACACGGCTTGGATAATCGTCCGACGGCGATTTTGAGCGTGACGCTGTCGGCATGCATGACCTTGCTCGCATTCGGCCTGCTCGCCTTCAGCGCAACGCCCTTCATCCGTAGCATCGGGCTCACGTTGCTGGTGGCAATCACGCTGTCGTGGGGCATCGTTCTGGTCACTTGTCTGACTGCTTTGCCTCGACCCGCCGTCGAGAAGGGAACACAACATGGTTGACGTATTGATCATTGGCGCCGGCCCTTCGGGGTCGATGTCGGCTGCTCTGCTGGCGAGTCGCGGCTACGAAGTGCTGGTGCTGGAGAAACAGAAATTCCCGCGCTTCTCGATCGGCGAGAGCCTGCTCGCGAACAGCACGCAGATGCTCGAAGAGGCCGGCATGCTGGAAGTCGTGATGGCGCAAGGTTTCCAGTTCAAGAACGGTGCTGCGTTCGTGCACAACGACCGCTATTCCGAATACAACTTCTCCCAGAAGTTTTCGGAAGGTTTGGGATTTACCTTTCAAGTTCCGCGCGCGCACTTCGACAAGGTCCTGGCCGACGAAGCCGAGCGGCGCGGTGCACGCATAGAGTACGAAGTCGAGATCACCGCGATCGACGTTTCCGGCGAGCGGCCAGTCGTCACGAGCAAGAAGAGCGAAGAGCTTTCGACCCATCGGCCGCGCTTCGTGCTCGATGCGAGCGGCTTCGGCCGAACGTTGCCGCGATTACTCGACCTCGACCGGCCGTCCGATTTTCCGGTGCGGTCTGCGCTGTTCTGTCACATCAAGGACAACACCGTCGCCGGCGAATTCGATCGCCAGAAGATCCGCGTCGGCGTCCATCCGACGAATCGCGAAGTCTGGTCGTGGCTGATTCCGTTTTCGAACGGACACTCTTCGCTCGGTGTGGTGGCGACGCCGGACCATCACGCCAGGTTCCAAGGCACGCTCGATGAGCGGTTGTGGAAGCTCGTCGCGGACGAACCGAAGCTTGCACACCTGTTGCGCAATGCCGAGCAAGTGCGCCCGGTCGGCGAGTTGAGGGGCTACTCGGCAAAGGTCAAAGCCATGCACGGTCCTGGGTTCGCTTTGCTCGGCAACGCCGCGGAATTTCTCGATCCGGTGTTCTCATCGGGCGTCACGATCGCCATGAAATCGGCGATGCTGGCAGCCGACGTGCTCGACCGGCAATTCCGGGGCGAACGCGTGGATTGGCAGGGCGAATTTGCCGAGCCGCTGTCCTACGGGGTCGAAACGTTCCGCAGCTTCGTCACGGGCTGGTACGACGGCAGCTTGCAGGACGTCATTTTCTTCCAGAAACAGGATCCGCAGATTCGCCGCATGATCTGTTCGGTGCTCGCAGGTTACGTGTGGGATACGAAGAATCCATACACGGGTCCGCAATCGGGCCGGAGGTTGCGTGCTTTGGCGCAGATGTGCAGGGCGGGAGCGAACTAGCGTGAGCGTCCGCGCTGCCGGCCGATTCAGTGCGCTCGCGTTGCTCGTGCTCGCGGGCTGTGCGTCTCAGCGCTCGCATATCGGCGACGGCGGCGCAAGACCGTTGCTGGCGCCTGCAACGCTCGGCGAGGAGCGCAGCGTCACCCAGATCGTGCGAGGCGCATTCGGTCCGCGCGAGATGACGATGAATTGCGTCGTGACCGTGAAGGACGGCGTCATGACCGTCGTGGGTCTGAACGCCATGGGAGTGCGGGTGTTCACGATCCGCTATGACGGTGCGATGACGACTGTGGACAATAGCTTGCCGGTTCCGCCGCAGCTCACTCCCGAGCGCTTGCTCGCCGACTTGCAGCTCGTGCATTGGCCGCTTCGTCCGCTGCAATCGGCATTGAGCAACGGCGGTTGGGAGCTCAGCGAACCCGC
This sequence comes from Steroidobacteraceae bacterium, assembly GCA_036563855.1. Taxonomy (GTDB): domain Bacteria; phylum Pseudomonadota; class Gammaproteobacteria; order Steroidobacterales; family Steroidobacteraceae; genus Steroidobacter. The sequence continues at coordinate 4,157 of DATCLP010000269.1, forward strand.
GCCCGGTACGCGCAGATTGCGCAGGGGCGAGCAATTGATTGCCGAGGTTCATTACGCGGGCGCCGATCCATGGCAGGGCCGTAGCTGGCTCGTGAATCTCGAGCACGGCTATACGTTGAGTATCGAGTCGAAAGCAATGTGATTTACGCAATGCGCGGGTGAGGTTGCCGAGGTCGCAAATGCCGCTGGAACGCAAGTTCGCAATGACGGAAGTGCTGCCGCACGAAGGGCGCATGCTTCTGATCGACGAGCTGCTCGATGCGACCGAGGATCAAGTCGTATGCGGCGTGACGATCCGGTCGGACAGCATGTTCTGCGACGGCGACAAAGGCGTCCCGGCATGGGTCGGCTTGGAGTACATGGCGCAGACGGTATCCGCGTACTCGGGGATCGATGAAGCGCGGCGAGGTATGCGCCCCAGCATAGGATTGTTGTTGGGTTCGCGCAGCTACAAGAGCGAGGTCGATCATTTTCCGATCGGCGCGAAGTTGCGTATCGAAGCGCAGCTGCTGTTTCGGGATGAGAACGATCTGGTCGCGTTCGATTGCAAGATCCTGGATGGCGATCGGATGCTTGCACGCGGCGACGTCAAGGCCTATCGCCCGAAGGATGTGTTCGCCGTCGTGCGCGGCGAGAGGATTTGATGGTGAACACCCAAGCGACTGCCCCGAAGAGCGTTCTCGTTACAGGCTCGAGCCGCGGCATCGGGCGCGCGATCGCCGAGCGGTTGGCGGCCGCCGGCTATCAAGTCATTCTGCACTGCCGCGCACAGCGCGCGGCGGCCGACGAAGTGTGTAAGGCGATCATCGCTGCAGGCGGACTTCCGCCACGCGTCTTGCAATTCGATGTTTCCGATCGCGAGGCGTGCAGCGAGGCGATCACGGCGGACATCGAGGCGCACGGGGCGTACTACGGCGTCGTGTGCAATGCCGGTTTGACGCGCGACGGCGCATTTCCGGCGCTCAGCGGCGAGGACTGGGATGCGGTGCTCCGAACCAATCTCGACGGTTTCTATAATGTGTTGCATCCGACGATCATGCCGATGGTGCGGCGCCGGGCCGGCGGACGGATCGTCACGCTTTCATCCGTTTCCGGCGTGATGGGCAACCGCGGTCAGGTCAATTACAGTGCATCGAAGGCGGGTATCATCGGCGCGACGAAGGCGCTGGCCGTTGAGCTGGCAAGCCGCAAGATCACGGTGAACTGCGTCGCGCCGGGTTTGATCAGAACGGACATGATGAACGACGCGCCGGTCGACGAAGTGCTCAAAGCCATACCGGCCGGAAGAGTGGGCGAGCCGCACGAAGTGGCGGCAGTCGTACAGTTTCTGATGTCCGATGACGCTGCCTATATCACGCGGCAGGTTATCGGCGTGAATGGCGGGATGATCTGATGACTCAGCGATCGATCAAACGCGTTGTCGTAACAGGCTTCGGCGGCATCACCGCGCTGGGTCACGATTGGTCGACGATCGAGCGCGCGCTGCGCAACAACGTGAGCGGTATCGTGCGCATGCACGAATGGGATCGCTATACCGATCTCAATACGCGCCTCGGCGGACCCGTTCGGAACTTCGAGCTCCC
>DATCLP010000270.1:0-6578 GCA_036563855.1 Steroidobacteraceae bacterium
CGCGCCTTCGGTGAGACGCGCGAAGTCGTACGTGACGATCTTCTGGCCGATGGTCTTGTCCATCGCGGCGATGATCGCGTCGGCCGCCTCGGTCCAGCCCATGTAGCGCAGCATCATTTCGCCCGACAGGATCACCGAGCCCGGATTCACCTTGTCGAGGTTCGCGTACTTCGGCGCGGTGCCGTGGGTTGCCTCGAACACGGCGTGGCCGGTCATGTAGTTGATGTTGCCGCCCGGCGCGATACCGATGCCGCCGACCTGGGCAGCGAGCGCGTCGGACAGATAGTCGCCGTTCAAGTTCATCGTGGCGATCACGTCGAACTCGTCGGGGCGCGTCAACACCTGCTGCAGCGTGATGTCGGCAATCGCGTCCTTGATGATGATCTTGCCGGCCTTCTTTGCCGCATCCTGCTCCTCGTTCGCAGCCTTTTCGCCCTTCTCGGCCTTCGTGCGCTCCCACTGCTCCCACGTATAGACCTTATCGCCGTACTCCCGCTCGGCGAGCGCGTAGGACCAGTTACGGAAGGCGCCTTCCGTGAACTTCATGATGTTGCCCTTGTGCACGATCGTCACGCTCTTGCGCTTGTTGGCGATCGCGTACTCGATGGCGGCGCGGAACAAACGCTCCGTGCCTTCTTGCGACACGGGCTTGATGCCGATGCCAGACGTGTTCGGAAAGCGAATCTTCGCGTAGTACTTCGGAAACGCCTGCTGGAAGAGCTCCAGGAACTTCTTGTTCTCCGGCGTGCCCGCTTCGAATTCGATGCCGGCGTAAATGTCTTCGGTATTTTCCCGGAAGATCACCATGTCGACCTTCTCGGGCGTTTTGACGGGCGAAGGCACGCCTTTGAACCAGCGGACAGGGCGTAGGCACACGTACAAGTCGAGGAGCTGTCGAAGCGCAACGTTCAACGAACGGATACCGCCGCCGACGGGCGTCGTGAGCGGACCCTTGATCGACACGAGGTAATCGCGGCAGGCCGCCACGGTCTCGTCGGGCAGCCAGGTGTTGAACAAATCGTTCGATTTCTGGCCCGCGTACACCTCCATCCATTGGATCTTGCGCTTGCCCTTGTAGGCCTTTTCTACCGCTGCATCCAAGACGCGGACGGAGGCGCGCCAGATGTCCGGGCCGGTGCCGTCACCCTCGATGAAGGGAATGATCGGGTTATCCGGAACGATGAGCTTTCCGTTCTGAATCGTGATTTTCTGGCCCTGGGGCGGGACATTGAGCTTGACCGCTGTCGACATCGACGACTCCGTACTGATCCGAAACAACCGGCAATTTTGGGGTGCGGAATGCTAACACAGGGCGGGGGAATCGATGGGGTTGCGAACGGTTCTTTGAGAGCCGTCGCACGCTGCGGAGCGCCAGTGCGCGAATGCGTCGAGCGAATGTGTCAAAAAAGGTGCATCAGAAGCCGACAGTGACCAGCACGCCGTTCGAGGTGTTTTCGAGCCGGAATGCCCAGCGATAGCGTTCGCAAATGCGCCGCACGAGATAAAGCCCCATGCCGTGGCCCCTCGGATGCGTCGTGAAACGCTTCGTTGTGGCATTTAGAGGCTCTTCCGGCAGCGCTCCGGCGTTCGAGACGGTCAGCTCGCGGCCTTGCAAGCGGCAGATCACCTCGTCGCCCGTACCGTGCTGGAGCGCGTTACGGACGAGATTTCCGATAACCATGGCGACCATGCTTTCCGGAGCCGCAACGCGTAGGGCTTCTTCTTCCGGAATTTGCAAGCCGATCCGTTTCGTCGGCTGCACGTGGTGCTGATCCTCGACGGTCTTGACAAGCACGGAGGCGACGTCGCATTCGGCGCTGTGCGCGCTCGCCGGCGAATCCTCGCGCGACAACGTGAGCAGCGCGTCGGTGAACTCGGACATTTCCCTAACGGCGCGTTGTATACGGGCCAGTGCCTTGGCGGCGCCGGGCTGCCCTGCAGTTTGCGATTCCAAAAGTTCAACGGCGCCGCGAATCACAGCAAGCGGCGTGCGCAGCTCGTGGCTTGCCGTTGCCGTGAACGATTGCTCGCGCTCGACGAATCCGTCCAACCGCTCCATGAACGTGTCGATCGAACGTGCGATCGGTTCGAGCTCGTTGCCGGCGAACTGCGCGGCGATGCGAACGTACCGTTCGCCCGGATCGATCTGCGTGAGCCGGTCCGCAAGCGCGTTAATCGGTTCGACCAGGCGCCGCGAGATACCGAAAGCTGCAAATCCTGCCAGCCCCACGATGGTCACGACGCCGAACGCGAGCACGGCGATCGCGATGCGTTCCTGCCGCACGTAGGTCGTCACGTCGTACGTGATGTACAGGCGGCCGAAATCGCCGTCGCGCACGAGCACATCGAGCAAGCGACCTTGCGAGCGGACGCGATGCATCGTGCCCGGCTTGAGCACGGCGATGTGACGCGGCAGCTCCGCCAGATCGCTCGATCGGTAGATGCGCAAACGCGCCGAGCGCAACGGCTCGGCGCCGCGGTCCACACGCATACGCTGCTCGAAGTGCGTCAACTCTTCGGAGAGCAGGTCGAACGTGAGATTGCGTTTCAGTCGCTCGTCGGCTTGATACGCCCAGGCGCCGAGCACGATGCCCGCAAGTGCGACGAGGGCCAGCATCGTTCCTGCGATCCGCGTGCGCAGGCTCAGCTGCGCGTACCACGCTTGCAGGTTACGAACGAGCCGGGTCCACCGCGATGCGATAGCCGATGCCATGGACGGTGTGCAGGAGCTTGACTGGGAAATTTTTGTCGATTGCCGCGCGCAACGCGTGCATGTGGGCACGCAGGAAATCGCCTTGCGGCGGATTGTCGCCCCAAAGCTCTTTCTCGAGCTCGGCGCGCGTGACGACGCGGTTCGCGTTCTGCATCAGCATCACGAGGATGCGGCGCGTCGTCGGATTGAGCTTGATCGGCGTACCGCCGCGCTCGGCTTCGAGCGTATCGAGATCGAACTTCAAGTCGCCGACGGTGAGCGTACGCCGCATCTCCTGCGGTTGTGCGCGTCGCAACAAGGCTTTCAGGCGCACGTGCAGCTCGGCAAGCGAAAACGGCTTGACCAGATAGTCGTCCGCACCGGCTTCGAAACCTTCGAGCTTGTCTGCGATGAGATCCTTGGCAGTCAGCATCAGGATCGGGATGCGTTCGCCGATCGTCTGCCGCAGTTGCCGACAAACGGCAATGCCGTCGATACCGGGCAACATGAGGTCCAGCACGATCGCGTCGTAGGTCTCGCGCTCGGCCATCGCAAGACCGGATTCCCCATCGACTGCGTGCGCAACCGTATCGCCCTGTGCCTCGAAGTACTCGGCAATGTTCGCAGCGATGTCGTGATGGTCCTCGATCAGGAGCAGTCTCATGGAATCTATTGTACGCGCCGGGTCTCCGCGGCGATCCACTTGGGATTGACGCGGACTCCGTCCGGCCATAGCGTCCGGCATGAGGCACTTTCGAGCGGGCCCATGGAGCGCATTTGCACCCAGCGCCTCGTGCTTCGCCGACCGGTCATGGCGGACGCCGAGGCGATTTTCATCCGCTACGCAAGCGATCGGGAGGTCACACGTTATTTGGCGTGGCCGAGGCATCGGTCGGTCGAGGACACGCGCGAATTCCTCGAATTCAGCGATGCCTGTTGGGAGCAGTGGGGCACAGGACCGTACTTGATCGAGCTCCGCTCGACCGGTCGCTTGCTCGGTAGTACGGGAATCGCGCTCGAAAACGCGCGGTTTGCGACGACCGGATACGTCCTGGCACGAGACGCGTGGGGACAGGGCTATGCCACTGAGGCGCTCCAAGCCATGGTCGCGCTTGCAGCGCAGCGCGGAATCCAGCGTCTCGATGCGCAGGTTCACGTCGCGAACGCGGCGTCGATACGTGTGCTGGAGAAATGCGCCTTCGTTGCGACGGGACAGCCTCCACACTCGTTGACATTTCCAAATCTCGAATCCGGCGCTTCGCAAGAAGCGATTTCGTATACGCGGGCCATCCTCTAACATCCGCGCGCAGTTCGTTGTTGCCGGTTTACGCTCATGGGCCGCATCGCAACGAAATGCGAAACCGGCACCATTCGTGTGCAGGCGCGTGTTGGCACAGGCGGCAAAAGGGGGTCGAGCGTGACCGTCATCGAAACCGAGCGTCTGTTGTTGCGCCGTTTCACGCTCGACGACGCGGCTTTCGTACTCGAACTCGTCAACGAGCCGGCATGGATCCGCTACATCGGCGACAGGAAGATCAGAACGCTGGACGATGCTCGCGCCTATTTGCAAAACGGACCGCTCGATATGTACGAGCGTCTCGGCTTCGGGTTGTATTTGGTAGCGCGCAAGCAAGATGAGGCGGCCATCGGAACGTGCGGGCTCGTGAAGCGGGATACGCTCGAATTCGCGGATATCGGCTTTGCTCTCTTGGAGCGCTACACGGGACAGGGTTATGCGATGGAAGCGGCAGCCGAGACACTCGTACATGCACGAGCGCTCGGCCTGCAACGCTTGCTTGCGATCACGACTCGCGACAACCGAGCCTCGCAGAAGTTGCTCGGCAAATTGGGGATGCGGTTAGAGCGCGAAATCGAGATCGCGGGCGATCCGGAAAGGCTCTGCCTGTTCTCAATGGATCTATCTCGAGAGGGCTGACGTGACGCTCGGGGAAGCTGAACTCGCAGTTCGCAGGTTGATCGCGCGATTCGCGAACAGCCTCGACGCGAAGGCATGGGATGAGCTCGGCGAATGCTTGGCGGCGGCCGTGTACGTCGATTTTTCGGAACCGCAGGGCCGACTCCCCGAGGAGGTATCGCGCCGCGAATTCATCGACGCACGGCGCACTGCGCTCGAGCACGTGCAGACGCAGCACCTGACGGGCAATGTCGAGATCTACATCAACGGCACGAGCGCAACCGCGCGGCTCTCCGCCATGATTCTTCGGCGCCGCGAGGGTGAGCCGACCTCAAAGACCCATTGCCAATTTCTGCTCGGTTTCGAATGTCGGGAGCAAAGCTGGGCAATCTGCTCGATCGTGCAGCGGGTGCTGTGGAGCGATCCGGCCGGCAGCGCCGAGCACAGCGAAAACGCCTGATACTCGGCGCGAAGTTGTTGGCGCGACGAAGGCTGCACCCTGTACGATCGTTGCGATGACGCGTCTTCTCGAAACCACACCCGCCGCCGACGGGTTTCGTATGCCCGGCGAGTTCGAGCCGCATGCGGGCTGCTGGATGCTGTGGCCTGAGCGGCCGAGCAATTGGCGGTTGGGCGGCAAACCCGCACAAGCCGCGTTCGCAGCCGTCGCCACCGCGATCGCGACCAGCGAACGTGTGACGGTCGGCGTATCCGCGCAACAGTTCGTGCACGCGCGTTCGATGCTTCCCGATGCCGTGCGCGTCGTCGAGCTGTCGAGCGACGATGCCTGGATGCGCGATGTCGGTCCGACGTTCGTGAAGAACGAGGACGGTGTCGTGCGCGGCGTCGATTGGCAGTTCAATGCGTGGGGCGGCTTGAACGGCGGGCTGTACTTTCCCTGGGACCGGGACGATCTCGTTGCCCGCAAGGTTTGCGAGATCGAAAGCTGCGATCGCTATCGTGCGCCGTTCGTCATGGAAGGCGGCGCAATTCACGTCGACGGCCAGGGCACGTTGCTCACGACGGAACAATGCTTGCTGAATCCGAACCGCAATCCCGGGCTCGACAAGGGTCAGCTCGAAATGCTCTTGCACGAGTATCTCGGCGTGACGAGCGTGATCTGGCTCGGCGAGGGTGTCGTCAACGACGAGACGAGCGGGCACATCGACAATTTGTGCTGCTTCGCGCGGCCGGGGGAAGTGATCCTGACGTGGACCGATAACAAACGCGATCCGCAATATCGCGTCTCGCGCGATGCCTACGAGCGGCTGATGGAAGCGCGCGATGCACGCGGGCGCCGCTTGACGATCCACAAGCTGATCCATCCCGGCCCGCTGTATCGAACCAAGGAAGAGGCCGAGCACATCGATGCGGAGGAACATGCCCAGCCGAGGCTGGCCGGGGAGCGGCTCGCGGCGTCGTACGTGAATTTCTATATCGGCAATTCGACGATCGTCATGCCGTTGCTCGATCCGAAGCGCGACAAGGAGGCGGCGCGTCAGCTCCGCAGGATCTTCCCGGAGCGTCGGCTGATCGGCGTACGGTCTCGGGAGATTCTGCTCGGCGGCGGCAATATCCATTGCATCACGCAGCAGGTGCCCGCTGGCAAGCGCGGGTGAGCGGATTCGTCCTGTTTCTCGTTTACTTGCCCAGCGTTCGCCGTAGAGCGAACACGAAAACGACATCGGCTGTCGAGTCGACGGCGATATCTTCCACGGCTGCGAACGAGAGATCCCAACCGTCCGCGAAGGCGTACGTGCCGCCGATGCTGAGCATCGTTGCATCGCCCAGAAATTCTTGATGACTGTCGAATACCGCCGTATGTGCGTCGAGTTGCAACGCGAGCGTGAGATTCCCGAACGCAGCGCCGAGTCCGACGAGCCCGGACGCAACCAAATTGCGCTGACGCTGTGACCAACGATCGCCGTCGCCCAGGTAGCTCGCGCCGGCTTGTGCGAATACGGTATATCG
>DATCLP010000271.1:0-1539 GCA_036563855.1 Steroidobacteraceae bacterium
TTTCGAACGGCAGGACGGTGTTGCGGTGATCAAGGCGGGCGGATTCGTCACGCCCTTTCATTGCAAAGTGCTCGCCGGGGACGACTCCGTCGATGCGATAGCGAGGCTTTGAATCTCCGGTCCAGACGCCGATCGAGCGACGCCCGCAGGAATTCCCTCAAGATTTGAACAATCGAGTGTACTGTGTTTCGTGCAGCGCGCTGAGCAGCATCGGCATCGGCGTTGCAACGCCGATCTCCTCGTCGTCGAGCTGCATGGCGCGATCGACCCAGTGCACGATGCGTTCGCTCGCGGCGGCCAGCAGTCGTTGTCCCGCGGTCTGACCGAGCGGCACGAGCTTCACGGCGGCGAGCGCCTGGTTTTCCGTCCACGTCCACGCAAAGGCGGTCAGCGTGTTGCGCGGATCGATGTTCCATCGAGCTGCAGCGCAGGCAAATGCCGCTGCGTAGCAGGGTACGCGTTCTTCCGGTACGTCGCAGCCGAGCTCCGGCAGCAGCTTGAAGAGCGCACCGCCCATGTGGCGGTCTTCGGCGCGCAGCTCCGCGGATTCCCGTGCCGCGATCAGGAATCGGCTCCAACGTAGCGCCGCTTCGATATCGCCTTTACCAAAGGCTTCGTGCAGACGTAACAGCACGGGCAAATCCAGAGTCGCCAAGCTGCTTTCGCCGACACCTTCGATCCACGCGGCAGCGGACGATTCGTCCGCGACCAGCTCTGCATGCACGGCGTACTCGAGCGCCTGGGAAAAATGAAACGCGCCGACCGGCAGAGCCGGACTGGCAAGGTGCAGCAACCGCAACAAAGTTGCGGGACTAGTCATGACGATGCGGAAGTAAGGGCGAGAGCGAGTGCGCGTGAGCGTGGGAATGCGAACGCGCGCCGTACGCACCGGCTTCGGGCTCGAAGGGCGCGCGCTCGACGACGACTTCGAGGCCGAGACCGCGCACCATGTCGTCGAGCACGTGATCGTGCAGGTAGCGCACCCACGTCGGACCGATTTGCAGCGCGACGTGACGATTGCCGAGGTGATAGCTCACGCGCGCGAGCTGCCGCGGATCCGGCGAATGAACGGTGGAGACGTCTTCGTCGGCGGCAAGCACTTGAACGACGCGGCCGTCGTCGGTCTCGAGCAGATCGCCGTCGCGCAAGATGGAGCCGCGCTCGAGAAAAATGCCGACGTCCTCGCCGCTCGTCGCGTGAGTCCGTAAGCGCGACTTCGTCCGCGATTCGAACGGCAGCACGATGTGCAGTTGCGGGACGGCGTTGACAGCGGCGCGTTTCGTGATCGTCAGCATGGTCAGAACAGGAAGTAGCGTTGGGCGAGCGGCAGCACGGAGGCGGGCTCGCACGTGAGCAGCTCGCCGTCCGCGCGCACCTGATAGGTCTGGGCGTCCACTTCGATGCGCGGCTGATAGTCGTTCAAAACCAGAACGCGTTTGGTCACCGTGCGCGTGTTCTTGACGGCCACGGCGCGTTTGCCGAGCTTCAAGCGCTCGGGCACCCCATTGGCGATGGCGATCTGAGACAGAAACATCACGG
>DATCLP010000272.1:0-8348 GCA_036563855.1 Steroidobacteraceae bacterium
CGCAGAACCTCACGCCGAAGCAGATGAAGGCGCTCGTTACTCGCGCCGGTCCCGGCACGAAGCTCGTCTGCCTCGGCAACATCGCTCAGATCGACACGCCGTATCTCACCGAAACGACTTCGGGCCTGACGTACGTCGTGAACCGTTTCCGCGGCTGGGAGCACGCCGGCCACGTCACGCTGATGCGCGGCGAGCGGTCGCGGCTCGCGGACTTTGCGTCGGAGACGCTCTAGCAGTTGACAGTTGATAGTGGATAGTTGACAGCGGAAGGAGGGTGTGAGCTCGCAGTGGATCAGCCGACCGAAGGAGCGCGGAAGCGCCCTCGCGGCCAACTGCCAACTATCAACTTTCATCGCTTCTCAACGGAGGATCTATCCAGGTGCGAAAGAAGTCGGTCGATGACTTGAGGCAGCTCGGGCGCTCCGTCGCGTGGCCGAAGTCGCCGGATGAGGCGGTGCTCGAGCGTGTGCCGAATCCGCATCCGGACAAGATCTATCTCGCGCGCTTCACAGCGCCGGAGTTCACGTCGTTGTGCCCGGTGACGGGGCAGCCGGATTTCGCGCATCTCGTGATCGACTATGTGCCGGCGAAATGGATCCTCGAGAGCAAGTCGCTGAAGCTCTATCTCGGCTCGTTTCGCAATCACGGCGCTTTTCACGAAGACTGTACGATCGCGATCGCCGATCGGTTGGTGAAGTTCCTGAAGCCGCGGTGGCTGCGCATCGGCGGCTACTGGTATCCGCGCGGTGGAATCCCCATCGATGTCTTCTGGCAGAGCGGCAAGCCTCCCGCGGATCTGTGGATTCCGGATCAGGGCGTGCAGCCCTATCGCGGGCGCGGCTGAACCGAGGGTCCGGTCTCGAACCCGAGCGCGTGTCTGGTATAGTGCGCGCCCGTTTCGACGCCGACCCGGGGGATCGGGATCCGCCGGGTCGATCGCCATTTCTATGGCGGCTCGCGTCGGTTTCTTCGCGACGATAGACCGCCAACCCCGCCAGGCCCGGAAGGGAGCAACGGTAACGGTTACATCGGGTGCCGAAGAGGTGCCGGCGCGGGCCGTCTCCAAAGTCAGGCTGTAGGCTGTAGGCTGTGGGCTGTAGGCTCTAGGTAGAGCAAGCGCCCCGTTTGAACGTGCTTCCGTCGTGTAAGATTCGCAATGGAAAGCGGGTTCTCGGAATCTCTTCTACCTACAGTCTTCAGCCTACAGCCTACAGCTTACAGCCTCGGATCACATGTCCTATCTCGCCCTCGCTCGCAAATGGCGTCCGCGCAATTTCAGTGAACTTGCGGGCCAGGAGCATGTGATGCGCGCGCTGGTGAATGCGCTCGAGACGGGGCGCGTCCACCATGCCTTTCTGTTCACTGGGACGCGTGGCGTAGGCAAAACGACCATCGCGCGCATTCTGGCGAAATCGCTCAATTGCGAGACGGGCATGACGGCCAATCCGTGCGGCCAGTGCACGGCTTGCCGGGAAATCGACGAAGGCCGCTTCGTCGACCTCATCGAAGTCGACGCAGCGTCGCGCACGAAAGTGGACGACACCCGCGAGCTCCTGGACAACGTGCAGTACGCGCCTGCACGGGGCCGTTACAAGGTGTACCTCATCGACGAGGTGCACATGCTCTCCCAGCATTCGTTCAATGCGCTGTTGAAGACGCTGGAAGAGCCTCCTCCGCACGTCAAATTCCTGCTCGCGACGACCGATCCGCAGAAGCTGCCGATCACCGTGCTGTCGCGATGCCTTCAGTTCAATCTGAAGCGCTTTCCGCCGGGCCTGATTTTCAAGCGGCTGAGCGAGATCACCGCCGCCGAGAACATTCCTGCGGAGCCTGAGGCGCTGCGTCTCGTTGCAAGAGCCGCAAATGGCAGCATGCGAGATGCGCTCAGCTTGCTCGATCAAGTGATCGCCTTCGGCGGCGGAAAGCTGACCGCTGCGGATACGCGCACGATGCTCGGTACGCTCGACCGGTCGGAAGTGTTTTCGATTCTCGAAGCGGTCGCATCGCGCGATGCGCGAGCCGTGCTCGATTGCGTGAAGCGGCTCGATGAGCGCGCGCCCGAATATCGTGAAGTGCTCGCGGAGATCGCGTCGGTGCTGCAAAAGGTCGCGCTCGTGCAGGCCGTGCCAGATCTTCAGCTCGATGAGGCGGAAGACATCGAAGCCTACAGGCGTCTCGCGCAGGCGCTGACGCCTGAAGACACGCAGCTGTTTTATCAGATTTCAATTGTCGGCCGTCGCGATCTCGAGCTTGCGCCTGATGCGCGCGGCGGCTTCGAGATGGTGTTGCTGCGCATGCTGGCATTTTCGATTGCCGATGCGGGTGCGACGGGCATTCGACCACGGTCGCCGCAGGAGCAACGCCAGCAAGCATCCGCGAACATGCAGGCGGCACCTCGAAAGACGGCCAGTGCCGCTGGGGCGGCGGGCGATTGGCAGTCGATCGTGGCTCAATTGAATCTTACGGGACCGGCCAGCCAGCTCGCGGCGCATTGCGTGCTGACGCGCAAGGAAGGCAAGAAGGTACACCTCGCGCTCGATGCGGAAGGCGAGACCTTCCGCCGACCGGCGCTCGAGGAACGACTTGCGCAGGCGTTGTCGAACTATTTCGGCGAGCCGATCGATCTGGTCATTACGGCGGCAAAAGACGTCGCGAACACGCCGGCGCGCTTGCAAAAGGCGGCTGCGGATGATCGGATGCAGGCGGCACGCGCATCGGTCGAGAACGATCCGAACATTCGTGCGATGCGCGATATTTTCGGCGCCACCGTACAACCCGATTCCATCCGGCCTTCGGAACCTTGACGACGAGAGGCGCGGCCAGCATCGTCGGCTTTGGCAGGCGCTCACAATTACGTTTCGATTCACTGACTCGGAGCACCCAATGAAAGGCAACATCGGTCAACTCATGAAACAGGCGCAGCAGCTTCAGGCGAACATGCAGCGCGCGCAGGCCGAGATTGCAAGTCTCGAAGTGACGGGCGAGGCAGGTGGCGGCATGGCCAAGGTGACGATGACTGGCAAGCACGAAGTCAAGCGCGTCAGCATCGACCCGTCGATCATCGGCGACGACAAGGAGATGCTCGAAGATCTCATTGCCGCTGCGATCAACGATGCGGTACAGAAAGTCGAACGGGCGACGCAGGAGAAGATGGCGAGCCTCATGGGCGGCATGCAGCTTCCGCCGGGAATGAAACTACCTTTTTAGTTGACAGCAGGCAGCGTGGGAGCGCTAGTCGCGTTCCAATTGACAGTTGACAATTGAGAACGGGCGGTCGTGGCAGAACATCGATCTTCGCTCGAAAGCAATTGTCGATTCTCAATTCTCAATTGAGTGATGTTGTATCCGCCTTCTCTCCAACGACTGATCGAAGCGTTGCGCTGCTTGCCCGGCGTCGGACCGAAGTCTGCGCAGCGCATGGCGTTCCATTTGCTCGAGAAGGATCGGAAGGGCGGAGCTGCGCTTGCGGAGGCGCTGCAGCAAGCCTTGAGCGGCGTCGGGCATTGCCGGCGCTGCCGCATGTTCGCGGATGCTGAGTTGTGTCCGGTGTGCGCATCGCCGTCGCGCGATCGCAGCCTTCTTTGTATCGTCGAATCGCCGGCTGATGTCGCGGCGATCGAGCAGTCCGGCAGCTACCGCGGCTGTTATTTTGTGCTGATGGGCCATCTGTCGCCGCTCGACGGTGTCGGTCCGGACGAGCTCGGATTCGCACAGCTGGAGACGTTGCTCGCCGAAGGCACGGTCAAGGAAGCCATTCTTGCCACGAACACGACAGTCGAGGGCGAAGCGACCGCGCATGTCATTGCCGAGATCGCGGCTCGCCAGCATGTGAAGTCGAGCCGCATCGCCCACGGCGTGCCGGTGGGCGGCGAGCTCGAGTACGTCGATGGCGGCACGCTCGCGCACGCGCTGGCAGGCCGTCAGATTTTGTCGACGGGCTGATCCTGGGTGAGAACATTCATTTCCGGCGCTCGTACTCCGGCGCTAGCGTGCGCATGATGTTCAGCAAACGCTTGTAGCTCTCGTAGCGACGCTGCGCGAAGCGGCCTTCCTCCACTGCGGCAATGACTGCGCAGCCGGGCTCGCGCAAATGCAGGCAGTTGTTGAAGCGGCATTGCGCAGCCAGATTCACGATCTCCGGCCAGCCTTTCTGTACCGTGGCGTCGTCCACCAAGGCCGGCGCGAAATCGCGCACACCGGGCGAATCGATGAGCTCTCCGCCCGTTGGAATGCGAAACAGCGCTGTCGATGTCGTGGTATGTCGGCCTTCGCCGGTTGCGTCCGAAAGGCTGCGCGTCGGACGCGACGATTCGGGTACGAGCGCGTTCGTGAGCGTCGACTTGCCGACGCCCGACTGTCCGACGAGCATCGAAAGCTCCTTTTCGAGCAAGGCCGCGAGCGGCGCGACGGTTTCTCGATCGACCGCGGACAGCGTGACGACCGGATAGCCGGCATTGCGATATTCCTCTTGAAGGCGGATGAAGCTTTCGTCTCGTGCTTCGGGCAGATCGCACTTGTTAACGACGACAGCTGCTCGGATCCCGGCGTAGGCGGCGGCGGCAAGATAACGATCGGCGACGAAGGGATCGGGTGTCGGTTCCGGAGCGATCACCCCACATAGCAGCGTCAGATTCGCCGCGAGCGGTTCGGTGCGTCCGCGGCTATCGGTGCGTGCCAGCAGCGTCCGACGAGGCGCAACCGAGACGACTCGCGGCGCATCGCCGGCGCGCGCTGGTCGAACCGTGACTTCATCGCCGCAGACGACGCTTAGCCGCTTTCCGAACAACTCGGCGCGCAGGCGTGTACCGTCCTGCGTTTCGACGACGACGTGTCGTCCGAACGATTCGACGACGCGAGCGGGAAAATCGGCGGCGTTGCGCGAGGTCATGCCGCAAGGGAGCGTAAACGTGCGATTCGGACCGGCGCGGGCGGATGCGAGTCGTAGAACGCGGAATGCAGCTCGTCGGGCGTCAGCGTCGTCGCATTGTCGCGATAGAGCTTGACGAGCGCTGCAGCGAGCTGGCGCGCATCGGCGTATTTCGCTGCGAACTCATCCGCCTCGAACTCGTGCTTACGCGACCACCAAGCCGCGAGCGGCGTCAGGAAGAAAGTGAATGCGGGCAGCACGATCATGAAAAGCAGCAGTGCGTTGTGCGAAGCAGGAGTGCGGACACCGAGAGCGGTGTAGAACTCCGGCCACTGGGCTAGCGCGCCCAGTAGAGCCAGTCCGGCGAGGCCGAACACGAACGATAGGATGAGACGTGCGCGGATGTGGTGAAGCCGGAAGTGCCCGAGCTCGTGAGCGAGCACGGCTTCGACTTCCGGGATATCCAAGCGCTCGAGCAGCGTGTCGAAGAACACGATGCGCTTGTTGCGTCCGACGCCCGTGAAAAAAGCATTGCCGTGCACCGAGCGCCGGGAGCCATCCATCACGAACACACCTTTCGACGAAAATCCGCAACGTTCGAGCAGCGCCTCGGTGCGTTGTCGAAGCGCTTCGTCAGCAAGCGGCGTGAACTTGTTGAAGAGCGGCGCAATGAGCGCCGGCCACGCCCAGGTTACGACAAGACTGTAGCCGACCCACACCAGCCAGGCGTATACCCACCACCAGGAACCCGCACGCTCCATGAGCCAGAGAATTACCCAGATGAGCGGGGCACCGAGCACAGCGCTGAGGAAAAGCCCTTTGATCAAGTCCGTGGCGAAGAGGCGCGGCGTCGTACGGTTGAATCCGAAGCGGGCTTCGATTCCGAACGTGCGATACACCGAGAGCGGAAGGTCGAGCGCCGAGATCAGCAAGAGTGTGGAGAGCACGACAGCAGTGCCATGCCAGGGCTGCGTCCAGCCGAGCGTCCGCCAAGCCGAATCGATCGAGTTGAGGCCGCCGCCGACTGTCAGCATGAGCGCAACTGCAGCGTCGAGCAGGTTGTCCCAGCGAGCGAGATGCGCACGGGCAACCGTGTAATCGGCTGCCTTGCGATGTGCCTCTAGGTCGACTTGCTCGGCGAATGCTTCGGGGACGCGGTCGCGGTGGCGCTGCACGGCCGCGATCTGCCGTTGATTCAGCCAGCTACGTACGAGCGTGCCGACCACGAGCAGTGCGAGAAAAGTTTCCGTCAACCAGTGCATCTCGACGCTCCGGGAGTGGCGGCGAGCTTAACGAGTGCTGTTATCATCGGCAACGCAACAGCGTTCCCGCGAGACGCGGACGGTAGACGAGAGAAGGTGTGAAACGTGAGCGACCGAGACCCGTTGCGCTTGATTTGGATCGACCTCGAGATGACGGGGCTCAGGACCGATACGGACCACATCATCGAGATCGCCACAGTGGTCACGGACAAGGATTTGAATATTCTTGCCGAAGGCCCTGTGTTCGCCATTCACCAACCGGAATCGGTGCTCCAGGCGATGGACGATTGGAACCGCCGCCAGCATGCGTCCTCCGGACTGGCGCAACGCGTGCGGGAAAGCACGACGACCGTGCGCGAGGCGGAGGCACGGACGATCGAGTTCCTCTCGCAGTGGGTAGATCCGGGCGTCTCGCCGATGTGCGGCAACAGCATCTGCCAGGATCGTCGGTTCCTTGCCCGAGAGATGCCTGAGCTGGAGCGCTACTTCCATTACCGCAATCTCGACGTCAGCACGTTGAAGGAGCTTGCGCGACGTTGGTATCCAGAGATCGTCAGCAGCTTCCAGAAGAGCTCGACTCATCTCGCGCTCGACGATATCCGGGATTCCATTCGCGAGCTGCAACACTACAGGGAGCACTTCTTGCGCCTGCCATGAAGCCGTATTCAGCCGCATGCGACCGTAACCGCGATCCGATTCTCAGCGTGCTGAAGAATTGGTTTCTCTTGCCGGGGTCGGTGCTCGAAATCGGCGCAGGCACAGGGCAGCACGCCGTTTACTTTGCGGCGCATCTGCCGCATCTCACGTGGATTCCTACCGATCGCGAGGAGAACCTGGCTGGCATCGAGATGTGGGTGAATGAGGCGGGGCTCGCGAACGTTCGCCAGCCTGTCCAGCTCGATGTGATGGATCCTCACTGGCCGGTGATTTCGGTGCAGTACGTGTTCTCTGCCAACACGGCGCACATCATGAGCTGGACCGAAGTGGAGGCGATGTTCGAGGGGATCGGCAAGGTTTTGATCCCCAAGGGCGTGTTCTGTTACTACGGACCGGTCAATCGCGATGGGGAATATACGAGCGAATCGAATCGCCAGTTCGACGAAGGGCTTCGAGCTCGCGATCCGATGATGGGCATCCGCGACGATCAGGCGTTGATCAATCTTGGACGGCGCAATGGTCTGGAGTTCGTCGCGGACCATTCGATGCCGGCGAAGAACAGGATGCTCGTCTGGAGACGAATTGAGAATTGAGGATGGAGAATTGAGCGCCTCTCCCCAAGGAGCCCCAAGGAGAGGCGAGCTCTAGCGCGCTGCGCGCCCTGCTTCAGACTTTAGGCTTCAGTCTTCAGCCTCCAACGTTCAGTCTTTTTTCTCGGAAGCCAAGAACAGCCACGTCTCGACGACCGTATCCGGATTGAGCGAGATGCTCTCGATGCCCTGTTCGACGAGCCAGCGTGCGAAGTCCGGATGATCCGACGGCCCCTGACCGCAAATGCCGATGTACTTGCCGGCTTTGCGGCAGGCATCGATCGCCATTTTCAGCAGCGCTTTGACAGCGTCGTCGCGCTCGTCGAACAGCTTCGCGATGATGGCCGAATCGCGGTCGAGCCCGAGCGTGAGCTGAGTCATGTCATTCGAACCGATCGACATGCCATCGAAGTACTGAAGATACCGGTCCGCGAGCAGCGCGTTCGTCGGCAGCTCGCACATCATGATCACTTTCAGACCGTTCTCGCCGCGCTTCAGCCCGTTTGCGGCCAGCAGCGAGACGACCTGCTCGGCTTCCTTCACCGTGCGGACGAAGGGCACCATGACTTGCACGTTCGTCAGGCCCATCTCATCGCGCACGCGCTTGAGCGCACGGCACTCGAGCTCGAAACACGGACGGAACGTTTCGTCGATGTAGCGCGAGGCGCCGCGGAATCCGAGCATCGGATTCTCTTCGTGCGGCTCGTACTGCCGGCCGCCGATCAAGTTCGCATACTCGTTCGACTTGAAGTCGGACAAACGAACGATGACGGGCTCGGGCGCGAATGCGGCGGCAATCGTGCCGATACCTTCGCACAGCTTCTCGACGTAGAAGGACACCGGATCCGGATAGCCGGCCATCTGTCGGCGAATCGTCTGCTGCAAATCGGACGGAAGCTGGTCGAACTCGAGCAGGGCGCGCGGATGCACGCCGATCATTCGATTGATGATGAACTCGAGACGCGCAAGTCC
>DATCLP010000273.1:0-2431 GCA_036563855.1 Steroidobacteraceae bacterium
TTCCTTCCCCGTTCGTGTGACCGACCCGGATTCCGCGGCTTCCGGACCTTCCGGCACGGCACCGTGTTGGCAGTCCGACCAGGGGACGGTAGGCTTGCAGTTCCCCCGACGTATCCCAGCCCGCAGAGGGTTCGCTTTCGCCGTGGATGCCGAATACGAACTGCAGACCCGGGTGACCCGCCTGGATGAGCTCAGGATCCAGCGCACGGGCGAAGATTGCTTGGTCGTGATTTATGCCCCGTCGTCGGCGGAGTTGGGGCGCCGCTACATCCTGACGCTGCCCTCGATCGGCATCGGGCGCGGGCGCGACAACGACATCGTGCTCAAGAGCGACTGCGTGTCGCGTCGACACGCGCGCCTGGAACGCAGGCCCGATGGGGTCTACTTGATCGATCTCGGCTCGACGAACGGCACGTTCGTGAACGACGAGGCACGGCGCATCAGCGAGCGTCGGCTACGCCGCGGCGACCAATTCTCGATCGGCGATACGATCTTCAAGTTCTTGAGCGGCAACGACGTCGAGGCGCAATACCACGACATCGTCTTCCGCATGGCGATCACGGATGGGTTGACGAATCTGGCGAATCGCAAGCAGCTCGACGCGATCCTGGCCGAAGAGGTGCCGAAGGCGCAGCGGAACGGACGACACCTTTCGCTGCTGATGATCGACATCGATCATTTCAAGCGCATCAACGACAACTATGGGCACCTCACGGGCGATTCGGTGCTGCGCGGCGTCGCGGCGACGCTTCAAAAACGGGTTCGGCCGAGCGACAAGCTCGCACGTTACGGCGGCGAGGAGTTCTGCTTGGTGCTTCCGGACACCTCGCTATCCGCGGCCGTGCGCATTGCCGAAGAGTTGTGTTCGCTCGTTGCCAATCAGGTCTTTGCTGCCGAAGGACAGGAGCTGCAGGTGACGGTGTCGATCGGCGCTGCGCAGTTGGCTCCGGTCATGACGGTGCCGCAGTTGTATGCGGCAGCGGATGAGATGCTCTACAAGGCAAAGAATGCGGGCCGCAACCGCGTCTGCTATTGAGGCGTACGGGTGAGCCGACGCAGAAGGCTCGGCACCATCAGTTCACGCAACCGCAAGTTCTCCCAAGTCGTACATGAGTGAGATCAATCCCTTATTCGAACCCCTCGCATTGGGGACGCTCGAGCTTCCGAATCGCATCGTCGTCGCGCCGATGTGCCAATACAGCGCAAGTGACGGATCGGCGACGGATTGGCATTTGCAGCACTGGTCTCAGCTCGGCTACAGCGGTGCCGGGTGGGTCGTCGTCGAAGCGACAGCCGTCGAGCGGCGCGGCCGCATCACGCACGGATGCCTCGGTCTTTACTCGGATGACAACGAGGCCACGATCGCGCGCGCCTTGGCCGCCGCACGCCGGTTTGCCGGTCCGACGCGGTTCGGTATTCAGCTCGCGCACGCAGGCCGCAAGGCCTCGAATCGCGTGCCGTGGTTGGGCGGCGGTCCGTTACCGCCTGCCGAAGATCCTTGGCAGACCGTCGGTCCGAGCGCGGTGCCGTACGCAGAAGGCTGGAACGTGCCGCACGCATTGACCGAAGCCGAAATCGAAGAGCTGGTCGAAAAGTTCGTGGCGGCAGCGAGGCGTGCAGTTCGTGCCGGATTCGACATCGTCGAGCTGCATTGCGCGCACGGCTATCTGCTGCACGAATTCTTATCGCCGCTCTCGAATCAGCGCACCGATCGATTCGGCGGCTCGCTCGAAAGTCGAATGCGCTTTCCGCTGATGACCTTGCGTGCGTTGCGCGAGGCGTTGCCGTCGTCCGTACCGCTCGGCATACGCGTGTCTGCGACCGACTGGGTCGAAGGCGGGTGGGATATCGAGCAGACGGTGCGTTTCGTGCGGGCGGCACGCGACGTCGGTGTCGAGTTCGTGTGTGCCTCGAGCGGCGGTAACGCGCCAGTCAAGGTGCCTGTTGAGCCCGGCTACCAGGTGCCGTTCGCCGAGCGCATCAAGCGCGAAGTCGGCATCAAGACGCGTGCAGTCGGCCTGATTGTCGAGGCTCAGCAAGCTGCTGCTGTGGTCGCAGAGGGCAGGGCGGATCTGGTTGCGCTTGCACGAGCATTCCTCGATGACCCGCGTTGGGGCTGGCATGCAGCCGATGCACTCGGCGCGACGGCGCATTTCCCGTCTCCCTACCACATGGCGCGTAGCCCCGGCTGGAAAACGATCAAGGACGACGTGCTGAAACGTCTCAGCCTTGTATGAACGACCTGCTCTCGGCCGTCGTCACGCTGTTCCTGATCATGGATCCGCTCGGCAACGTGCCGATCTTCCTCGCCGTGCTCAAACGAGTGGCGCCGGAACGCCGGCGCCGCATCGTCGTGCGCGAGCTGCTGATTGCCTATGGCGTCCTGTTAGTCTTCATGCTGGTGGGCGACCATGCACTGCGCGTGCTGCAC
>DATCLP010000274.1:0-4307 GCA_036563855.1 Steroidobacteraceae bacterium
TTCGCATACAGCGTATAACCGGGGTTCGCTCGCTCGAACGCCGACTTCACTTCAGCCAAGTCATCGAGCAACTGTCGATATTCATTCGACTGTTCGTAGCTTCGAATCTCGGCTTGCGTCCAGCTCCATCGCGACGCGAGATTCGGACCGGCGCGCAGGTAGGCGCGTAACGCCAGCAGTCGACGGTCGAGTTGCGGAATCCGCTCGAGCGTCTCGCGTTCGCGGGTATCGAGCTTCGCGACGAGCACGCCGAGATAGCTCGCCAGTACGCGCTCGTCGGCCGCCTGCGCCGGCGAACCGGCCGCAGCGAGACAGACACAGAGCAAAAGACAGCGGGCGAACATTTGCAGGCTGAAGACTGAAGGAAGAAGGATCTTAGCCTATCAGCTCTTTGAGCTTTGCGTGACCCGTGCGAGACATCGGCAGTTTCGTGCCGTCTGCCAAGACGGCGAGCCAGCTGTCCTTGCCGTAGAGATCGATTCGCGCGAGCCGCTCGATATTCAAAATGAACGAGCGATGGATGCGCACGAAGCGCGTCGGATCGATCTGGGATTCGAGATCGCTCATCGTCTGTTGCTTGCGGTAACGCTTGCCGCCGACGACGAACTCCAAGTAGTCGTCCTGCGCCTGGACGAAGTCGATGCGCTCGATGGGTAGCACATGAACGCGGCCTTCCTGGCGAATCAATACGCGCTCGAGCATCTTCCCAGGCGGGCGCGCTGCAACCGAAAGCGCTTGCGCCGAAGGCGGCGGCGTGCGGTTCGCGAGCCGCTCGCGCACGCGTTCCACGGCAGCGGCCAGCCGCGCCGGTTCGACCGGCTTCAGCAAGTAGTCGACCGCATGCACCTCGAATGCGCGCAAGGCGAATTCGTCGTAAGCCGTGCAGAACACGACGGCCGGTGGGCGCTCGCCGAGCAATTCCAGCACTTCGAAGCCCGTCAGTTTCGGCATCTGGATGTCGAGGAAGATGACGTCGGGATTCAGCTCTTCGGCGAGCTTCACCGCTTCGAATCCGTTCGAGGCTTGCCCGACGACTTCGATGTTCGGAATCTGGCCCAGGTGCTCGAGCATGAGCTGACGGGCCAAGGTTTCATCGTCGACGATTAGAGCACGCACGCTACACCTTAAGCTGGATTCATGGCCGGCAACAGAATCGAGACTCGGAAGCTCGTCTCGCGGGCATCGACGTCGACGCTGGCGCGTGTGCCTGCGAGCGTTTCGATGCGCGACCGCACATTGCTTAGTCCCACACCGGTGCCTCGCGAAGGAGGCCGATCGGGGTCGCACGGATTCTCGACGACGATCTCCACCAATCCCTCGCGACGGCGCGCGCTGACGCATACTTCTCCGCCTTCGAGCATGTGTGCCACACCGTGGTGGACGGCATTCTCGACGAGCGGCTGCAGCACGAGCGGCGGCACGGCGACATCGCGCACATCCTCCGCTACGTCGAACTTGGTGCGCAAGCGCTCTCCGAAGCGTACACGTTCGATCGCCAAGAACGTCTCGACGAGAGTGATCTCTTCCGCGAGCGGAATCGCACGTTCGCGGGCGAGCGTCAGACTCTTGCGAAAGAACTGCGCCATCAGAAAACACATCTGCCGTGCCGCAGCCGGGTCCTGTCCGATCAGCGCCGCAACCGAATTCAGGCTGTTGAACAAGAAGTGCGGATCGAGCTGCGCCCGCAGCGACTTGAGCTCTGCCTCGCGGGCAAGCACCTGCAGCTCCAACGCACGCTTTTCCGCATCGAGCGAACGCTGAAAGGCACCGACGAGATAATGCCCGAGCACTGCTAGCATGATCCCGATCGCGCCCGCGAAAATCAGCAGCGGCAACGTGCCCATTGCGTTGTCGGGATAATCCTCACCCGGCGGCAGCAGGAACAACGCCCAGCCGTAGGCGACGATGAGCCAGATCACCAGCGACCCAATGCCGGCAACGCACCAGATGAGCGCCATGCGCCACGGCGAAACTTGTCCGGGCGGCAGTGCCTGCACGAGATACCAGAAGGACAGCGATTGCAGACCGAGCGCGAGCGCAATGGGCATTGCAAATTCGAACGACCAAAGCGCGGGTGCGCGACCGCCGAAGATGAGCACTACCGATAGCAGCAGCCCGAAGGCGATCCACACCGAGAGATACAGGATCAGCCGACTGCGGCGGACAAAGATCGGATGCATCGTCAGTTCTTTACCTCGATGCCGCCCATGACGGCGAATCCGTCGAGGATCAGCGTCTTCGTAGGCGGCGTCGTAGTCGGCCGCCGCTTGTCGGTGAAGCCGCCGAGGAGCGTCGCGATCTTGCTCGTCACTGTCCAGTCGGGCGGCACATGAATTTCTATGCCGCCGCAGAACGCGAACACGTCGATACGCGCCACATCGCCTTCGATCCGTGCGGACGTCAGATCGAGGGTCACGCTTCCGAGCACGGCGCTCAAATCGGCGCCGCGAAACGGACGCGACATCGGACGCAGCTCGCTTCCCGACAACATGGCGAACGTGCGAATGAACTCCGCATGCTCCTCATCGGTTCGCGCACCGTGCGAAGCGGAACCCGCGAATGCAGGGCCGGCGGATGTGCCTCCGTGCGGAGAAGTTTGCGCGGAATCCTCGACCGATTCGATGCGCGGCGGTCGGAGCGAGCGATAAACGAGCATTCCGCCGACGAACAGCAGCAACGAGGGGAACAGGATCCCCCACAGACTGAAATCGAACACTCCGATCTTGCTGGCGAAGATCCACAAGCCGACGATGATGAAAGCCCAACCTTCGTTGCGTCGGCGCTTGCCGCGTGGTCTCGAAAGTATGGCGATGCCGATGAGGACGAAGATGAGTGGCCACGCCGTGCGCAGGATGCGGCGCGATTCGATCAACCCGAGACTGTCGAGCAGGAACAGCGCGCCGAGTGCGACGATCGCGATGCCGATCGCGAACCGCGCCGAGAAGACGCCTTCGGAGGGTTCGCTACGCACAGGACCGTGCGCAGGATGAGAATGTTGACGGTCAGGTTCCACGCTGTGCTCTGTGTCGCTGGTCTTCATCCTTGAAGAAGATGAGGTCGATGCCGGCGGCGATGACGAAGATCGGCCAGGCGCTCCACCAGCTCAGGCCAAGCCAGTTCGCGAGCCCCACCTGCGAGTACAAACCCGCCGCGAACAACCAAAGCCCGCCGGGCCGGCCAAGATGCCGGCTGGGCGCTATCAGACCGATCAACCCGCCGGCCATCAGCAGGAATGGCCAGTACCGCAGGATGTCCCAGGGAATGCCGTACCCCAGATTCGCGGCAAGCAGAATCCCGCCCACGAGCAGTAGGAACAGCCCGAGCACGAGATGCGAGCGGCGTCGCGGAGTGGAGGGATGCGGATGGTTCATGCAAATTCCGGCAATTGGGCCGTAGTGCAAACCTTACGGATTGCCCGCCGCTCTGGCCAGCGGCGACCGGCGAATAACCGGCTGGAACCGGTACCCGGAAGGCTCCGCCCGGCCAGCCCTAACCTCCATACGAACTTGGACACGGTTCGCGCGTTGTCCCTTTACACATAACCCGAGGGCACGCCATGGCCGATACCCAACACGACATCAAGGTCTTGAACTCATTGATCGAAACGACGCTCGACAGCGCCGACGGTTATAGCCAGGCGGCAGAAAGGTCGAGTAGCACGAGCTATCGAAATCTATTCCAGCAATGGTCGGCCGAGCGGCAACAGATCGTGAGCGACCTGCAGGATCAAGTGAAAGCGCTAGGCGGTACTCCGGACACCGACGGTTCGACGCTTGCGGCCGGCCATCGTATGTTCTTGAAGCTGCGCGACCGCGTCACCGAGGGCGATGCAAGCGTCATCGCCGAAGTCGAACGCGGCGAAGATTTCATCAAAGCCAAGTACGAAACCGCGCTCGAGGATGACGAGCTGTCGGCAGCTTCGCGCAACGTCGTCTTGCATGCCTACACATCGATTAAAGCAGGACACGATCAAGCACGCAGTTTGAAGCACAGCTTCAAACAGGCGTGAGGCGCCAAGCAGTCCTCCGTTTGGCTAAATGGAAAATTGAGCATGGAGAGTTGAAGCGCGCACATTCGCGCGCTTCTCGATTCCCTCAGGGGGTAGCGAGAGGACCAGCAAATGAGGCGACTCGTCAACGTTCGCGCACGCTGCCTGCGCGGTTTCCGACGCGACCGGAGCTTGCATGGCTCGGACGTTCCGACGAACGCATTGAAGGCGAGCGCTGTGCCGGCGCTGGCGTCGAGCGCCGCTCGACCTGCGGCTGAGCGCTTGGCCGCGGCGCGCTGCGTGGAGCAACGGACCGCGG
>DATCLP010000275.1:0-3059 GCA_036563855.1 Steroidobacteraceae bacterium
CCGTTGAACAGCGTGTGGCTGCGGCGCGCATGAATGCCGAGCGCTTTGGCGAGCGGCGGATTGCCCGTGAAGACGGCAGCGCTCCAACCCTCGAAATGCTCGCGCAGCTTCTGCCCGAGCATCGAGTACAAGTGCTCCAAGCTCTCTCGATCGCCGATCCGCTCACCGTAAGGCGGATTCGTGACGAGCAAGCCGCGCGGCCCGAGATCGTTGGTCAGCGCTTGCAGCTCGCGGCGTTCGAAATGCACGAGCCCGCGCAGTTTCGCGCGCTCGGCGTTTTCGATCGCCGCACGCACGGCCGATGCGTCGCGATCGTAGCCGCGCATGGTCAAATTTCGATTGCGAGCAGCCTCGCGACGTTCGCGCGCTTCATCGATCAAGCGATGCCACAATGTCTGGTCGTGTCCCGCCCAGCCGAGAAATCCGAAATAGCTACGCAGCGAACCCGGTGCGATGTCGAGCGCCATGAGCGCAGCTTCGATGACGAACGTGCCGGAGCCGCACATCGGGTCGAACAACGCGCCGCCGCTTTCGGCGATCGCCTGCCAACCGGCGCGCATGAGGATCGCCGCGGCGAGATTCTCTTTGAGCGGTGCTGCTACGCCGCGAGCACGATACGCACGTCGATGCAAGCTCTCGCCAGACAGATCCAAGCTCACGGTCGCGCGCTCGCGATCCAGACGCACGTCGACGCGAACGCTCGGACGATCCACTTCGATGAAGGGTCGCTGGCCCATCCGCTCGCGCAATAGATCGACGATCGCATCTTTCGTCTTCAATGCGCCGAAGTGCGTGTGCGAGATGCCGGGAGATGTACCTGCAAACTCCACGGCCAGCGTCGCGCGAGGTGCGATGTGCAAAGCCCAATCGATGTCCTTCACGCCGGCGTACAAGGCATCCGCATCGGGCGCAGGAACCGTCGCGAGCGGCAGAAGGATTCGGCTTGCCGTGCGCGACCACAAGCACGCGCGATAAGCGACCTCGAGCGAGCCCTCGAACTGCACGCCGCGCCTGTATTCGCTCGTTCGCGTCGCCCCGAACGCGCGTAACTCGGCCGCGGTCAGATCGGCCACGCCGAGGGGGCACGAAGCAAAGAACTGCATGGAATCGATGATGTCGAGATGGCGCCCGATCCGATGTGCGACTACGACATCAAGGCGCCCGTCCGTCGAGCGTGAGAATCGGCCCGTAGAGATCCGGGCGACGGTCGCGAAACACGCCCCAGGCATTGCGGTATTCGCGAATCTTGTCGAGATCGAACGTCGCGGTGATGACCGCCTCGCTTTGCCGATCCGCTTGCTTCACGATCGCCCCGGTGTGATCGGCAATGAACGACGAACCGTAGTACGTGACGGTCCAGCGCTCGCCGCGCTCCGTGCCGATCCGATTCGAGGCGACGAGCGGCATGACGTTCGCCGCCGCGTGACCTTGCATCGCCCGCTGCCAGTGATCGCGCGAATCGATCGACAGATCCTGCGGCTCCTGACCGATCGCAGTCGGATAGAACAAGACTTCGGCGCCGAGCAACGCCATCGCGCGCGCCGATTCCGGAAACCATTGGTCCCAACAAATCCCGACGCCGATCGTGCCGAAGCGCGTGCGCCACACACGAAAACCCGTGTCGCCCGGCGAGAAATAAAACTTCTCGTGATAACCGGGGCTCTCGGGAATGTGCGCCTTGCGGTACGTCCCGAGCACCGTTCCGTCGGCATCGACGATCGCAACCGAGTTGTAGAACGCGTTGCCCGATCTTTCGAAGATGCTCGCCGGCAACACCACATTGAGCTCGCGCGCGAGCTCCTGGAATTTGCGCACCGCCGGACTCTCCTCGACCGTGCGCGCGAGCGAGAAATGCTCAGGCAAATGGTCCTTGCAGAAATACGGCGTCTCGAACAGCTCTTGGATGAGCACGATGTTCGCCCCCTGCGCAGCCGCCTCGCGAATCAGCCGCTCGGCGGTTGCAAGGTTCTGCGCACGATCGCTCGTGCAGGCGAATTGAGTGGCGGCGACGGTAATGTCCATAAGAGGGCTTGGGGTTCGGGGCGTGGGACTCAGTACTCAGGGCTTGGGGCTCGTGGGGTGGGGATTGGGGCCGGGCAAACACCACGCGAACACACGTTCCAGTCAACACCCATGCTTCAGCTTAGCAGGCAGCAAGACATCTACAGAAAGATATTCCTCTAGTCCGTGCCGTTGGAATAACCAGTTCTCTCGAGCTGCGCTCTCGAATCATGGTCTCGCTTTCCGGCCCCGAGCCCCGAGCCCCGAGCCCTACATCTTCGCCGGCACACTCGCGCTGATGATCTCGCACGGCTCGGGGCCCGGATTGCGAAAGCGGTGCGGGACGGAGCTCGCAAAGTAGTACGCGTCGCCGGCCTTCAAGGTTCGCGTTTGGCCGCCGACGGTGAGCTCGATCTGGCCTTTCACGACGACACCGCCCTGCTCGCCCTTGTGCGACAGCATTTCGACGCCCGTGTCGGCGCCGGGCTGATAGCGCTCGTGCACGATCGCCATCGCGCGATTCGGTCGTTTCGCGGCCACGAGCTTGAGCGACACGTTCTCGTCGCCCACTTCGGTCAGCTCTTCTTGCGAGTAGAACACCTGCGGCGTCGCATCCGACTCGAGCGTGAAGAACTCGGCGAGCGACATCGGAATGCCGTCGAGCACCTTCTTCAGCGAGCTGATCGATGGGCTCACGCGATTCTGCTCGATGAGCGAAATCGTGCCGTTCGTGACGCCAGCGCGCTTGGCGAGCTCGCGCTGCGAAAGTCCGTACATCGTGCGTACGCGCTTCAGATGGCCGCCGACATCGTCCATCGTCTTTTCCGTTTGCTGTTTAGAATGATTAACAGCCTCGCCTGCACACTAAGTCAATTACCGGCAAATTTGAACCCCGCTGTCGAATTTACTTATCATCGAAGCGTCTCCCTGCCGAGCGCCCGCCATGAGCACGATTCCGTCCCCCGCTGAGCTCGAAGCCTTCTGGATGCCGTTCACTGCCAATCGCCAGTTCAAGGCGAAACCGCGTCTGTTGGCGCGTGCGCAAGGCATGCATTACT
>DATCLP010000276.1:0-4880 GCA_036563855.1 Steroidobacteraceae bacterium
AACGACGATCAGCGCGAGCCAGACGCGAAGAATGTCTTGCGCGAAGCGTTCGCCGCCGCAAAGCTGCCGGCCGAAATCGAAGTGTATGCGGGGGCGATGCACGGCTGGTGCCCGCCCGATTCGTCTGTCTACAACGAGGCCCAAGCCGAGAAGGCGTGGAGCCGCATGCTGGCGTTGTTCAAGACAGCGCTTGGCTGAAGTTGGGCTGGACGCGCGCCCGGCCGCTCGAGCGACCGGTAGCAAGTTAGGTCGCGTGGGGAAGGAAGGGAGCGGCTGCGGCCGCTCCCTGGCCATCGGCGTCAGGCCGCCACCTTGATCCGCTTCGGCTGGGCGCTCGCCTGTTTCTGGATGCGGATTTCCAGCACGCCGTTGCGTCCCTTCGCTTCGATACGCTCGGTATCGACGCTATCCGGCAGGATGAAGCGACGATAGAAGCGCCCGTGTCCTCGTTCGAGGCGCACGCGTACGTCGCGGTCACCTTTCTGAACGACGCGCTCCTCGGGCCGCTCGCCGCTCAACGTGAGCACGCCGCGGTCGAGCGTGACCTCCACATCGCTCGGGTTGACGCCCGGCAGATCGACCTTCAACTCGAAGCGGTCGTCGTACTCATAGATGTCGACGGGCGGAATCCAGGTCGCGGTGGCGCCGCTGGTATCGCTCTCATCGACAGAGTTGAACAGACGATTGATCTCCTCGCGAAGCTGGGTGAACGGAGACCAATCGCGGCCGAACAACGACCAATCCCGGTAGGGAATGACTGCCATCGAAAATCACCTCCGCTCAAATATTTGGATAGTGGGCGTGCGAGTAACGCGCCCGCTCGCGAAAGTAGGGATTGCCGTAGCAGGTTCAAGACGAGGGGACTCTTTGGGCGCTGGGCTCTGGGCGCTGAACCTGAAGGAATCGCGCACGACGTGCGCTCTACCTGCGGCCTTCAGTCTTCGGCCTTCGGTCTGAGCTATGCTCGATCCTGAACAACAATGAAGGGAGAGACCGGCGATGCGTGCAGTATTGCTTCGGCGTGGATGGCTACCGGTGCTGATCCTGGGCTTGTTCGCACCGCTCGGACTGGCGCTGACGGACGAGCAGGGATTCGTGATTCTCCACAACGACGAGCTCGATTGGGGACCGGACCTGACACGGATCAAGACAATCGTGCTTCATGGCGATCCGAACGCGCCTGGCTTCTACATCATTCGCGTGCGTTTCCCGCCCGGCGCTGCGAGCCGCCCGCACTCGCACGATCAAGATCGTTTCGTGACCGTGATCCAAGGCACGTGGTATGCCGGGCGCGGAGACAAGTTCGATATGAATGCAACAGTGCCCATCGAGCCCGGCGGGTTCATGAAGCATCCCGCCGGAGCGGTACATTTCGACGGCGCGAAAGACGAAGCGGTGATCGTCGAGATTCGCGGTATGGGGCCCGTCAAGACGACGCCGGTGGCGCAAGCCCGATAGAAGCGCGTGGGCGCTTCTATCGAGGGCTACGGGCCACGGGCTACGGCAAGAAAACCGCGCGAATGCGCGCGCTACCTCAGCCTTCAGTCTTCAGCCTTCAGTCGGCCGCCGCGGTGCGCGGCGGCTACATCTGCTTGCTGACGATCTCCGAAAGCTCGCCCTGCACGTCGCCTGCGACTGCGCGCACCGCGAAGTAGTACGTCTTTCCAGCTTGGAGGCCATCGACGACGTAGCGATTCACGCTCGGATTGTCGATGCGGATGCTTTCGGAAAGCGCATCGCGCGACGTGCCGTACGAGACGATGAAGCCGGACAGGTTCGTGAGCGGGCTGCCGTCCGTGTTCTCCGTCGGCGCGATCCACGAGAGCGTCGCGTTGGCGGAGCCCGAACCTCCGCCCGTACCGCTGGCAGCTCCCGATTCGACGCGAATCGTGAACGACGGAAGGGAGGCCGTTGCATGACCATCGCTCACGCTGATCACGATGTTTGCGAACGTGCCCACCGTCGGTTGGCCGGAGAGCTCGCCGGTGACGGTATTGAACGTCGCCCAGGCCGGCTTGTTTTGAATCTGGAACGACAACGGATCGCCGTCGGGATCCGTGGCCACGGGCGTGAATCTATACACGGTGCCGGGAGAGGCCGTTGTCGATGGCGAACCGGAAATCTTGGGCGCTGAGTTGCCTGCGGGGGCTTCCTGCGCCGAGGCTGCGCCGACTTTCGTTCCGCCACCGCCGCCTTTGCAGCCGGCGAGCGCGCCGAAAGCAATCATTGCACCGCAGAGCAGGAGAACGGATCGCGATCCGCCGAATTGAGCCATGTTGCGTCCTCTTTCGTGCTGCCCGTGCGATCGGGCAGTTCGTTGCCGTGAACCAAGAGCAAACGACGCAACATCTGCATTCCATCGCGTGGCCTGACGGCCGCAACGCGGAAAGAGACGGCACGAACGAGAACGCGAATCGAGTTGGCCTTCCGTTCGGCAACCCCGCTATCTTCCCTCTTGGAAGACCGGAGGCTTTGCGTCCCCGCCTCTCGGCGGGTTTGCCCTTTCGCTGTCGAAGGCGGACCTTGGAACGGTCGCCTCAACGGCGCGCAGTTAACAATGCAGAAAGCGCCAGAACAATCGACGAATTGCGGACGTCGGAACGCGGCGACAGCTTCGCACGCTACCTGGCGAAGGCTGTTCCATGAGCGTTCGATTGAGAGAATGTCTTAGATGCCGGCGCGAGCGAGCCCGGATCTCGAACAGAGCAATGCGGATTAGAGCCTAACTCAAAACGTCATGAGCGCCGCAGGTTCTAAAGCTCGTCGAGGCTAGCCTCGGTCCAAGATCCGTCCCAGCTCGCCAGCTCGAAACGGTTCGTCGAAGGGAAGCCGGGCGGCCGCACACGATCGAAGCGCGGATCGAATTCGACCTTCGTTGCATAACGCGGCTCGCTCGCCGAAACCGTGCCCGCAGTGAGACTGCCGTAGATCCATAGCGTGGCGCGGTGCGGACGCTCGATGTCCGTTACGAGAAATCTGCGGCGCGCGAAGATGGCTCCATCGACCCGCAGGTCGCCGCGCCCGGTCACGTACGGACGCGCGATCTCCACGTTGCGGTCGGAGACGAGCCCAAGATAGTCGTCCGAATCCGAATCGACGCGCGGATCGACGGAATAAGTCAAACTTCCTTCGATGACGATGCGGTACGGCGAATACACCAGCACGTAGCCTCGCACCACACCGCGCACGTACAGCGTCACGTTCTTTTCGCCGAGCAGATACACCGGCTCGTCCGGGGAGTAACGCTGCACGAGCGCGGCGTCGGACCTGCGGCCCTGGAACGTGTAGCTGCCGTCGCCGTAGAAGACGATATGGGCGTCGTCGGCAAAACGGTGGACGTGCGCATTCGAGTCCTTCGGCACGTCGACGAACGGCTTGGCCCGCTCCGGAAAATCGATGCGTTGAGCCGACGTTTGCAATCCGCCTTGGAACATTTCTTTTTGGCGGCGGCGCGAGCCGTCGAACCGCAAGTCGCGCGCTGCGACTGTAACCTTGCCGAAGAACTTCGGGATTGCCTCGTGGCTCGCACGGATCAACAACGAGGTGTTGCTGTGGAAGCGCCCGATGATCTCATCGTCGTGCAATTGCACGTTCGGATCCCATCGGTCGATCACCTGACCGAACTGCGAAAAGGCGAGCCGCGACAACCAAAGCTGCGTGTGCATGCTGGTTCCTTGATCGGTCGTCCTGACTTCGGCAGCGACGCGCTCCAGATCCATCGAGCTCGACGGTGCTTCGCGCCGCAGCACCGCGCGGTACTCGCGTCCGTCTTCCTCCCAGGTGATTTCGGTTTGCGCCAAATCGGTCAGTTCTCGTGCCGCCTGGGTGATGCGCTCGAGCAATTTGGTGCGTTGCTCCGGGGGAATCTCGATCTTGCGCGCCTGCGGGAGGGCGACGGTCGGCGGAATCGGCGGGGCCAGCGTTTCGCTTTCCTCTATGAAGGACAGCGACGGTTCCTCCAATTCCGCGAGCACATCCGTGGACGGCTCGGTCGTGAGCTCGGGCTCAAGAGAGAGATCGTCGGTCGATGCGTCCGCGAGCGATTCGTTCGGCGTCTCAGAGTCTTCGGCCGCTTCTTGTTCGGCTGCTTCAGTCCGGGCGGATTGCGCCGGTTCTTTCTCGGCCTTGGGTTCCGGCTGCCGAATCGGTGCGCGAGGCGCAAAGTTCTCTACGAACACGACAGGCAGTGCGCTCGGATCGCCGGCACGCACGCCCATGCTGAGCAAAACGGCCAGCAAGGCGAGATGCACGAGCACAGAGAGTGCGCCTGCGGCGAGTCGCACCCCTGGTTGGCCACGAACCGCGTTCAATATCGGTGCCAACCAAGGCGTACGTCGATCGAACGCATGGTTGTAAACCCTGCGCACTAAAACACTCCCCCCGCGAAGTGCAGCGTCGATTTGCCGAATATCGTGCGCCCGTTCGGCCGTCAGCGGCAACTCCGTGGAATCGCCGATGAAAGTCGGCCGAGCGTACGCGTCATCCTGGTCATTCCAGAAGCGTGCCAATTCAACTGACGTGCGTTGCGCTCATGCGGGTGCGGCGACCCCGTGCGCGGCTATATGGCCACGGCGGACCAGTCGGCGCGAGGCGGGCAAGACTTTCGCTCTTCGCGCGGCTTTCCCGGAAGGTTCGTCGTCGACGGCGACACAGATCTCTACGGATACGTACCAAGCATCTATTCGCCGCGCGGGCGGTTCTGGAGCGCAAAGGCGATCTGCAACTTCGGAGGTTGAAATCTAGTTGCGGCGGCCTCGTTGCGAGGCGCCGTAGTAATCTCGTGCCCAGGTGGATCGGGAACAATCACCTTCGCGGCGCCTTGCTATTCACAGTTGCGCCAAGGAGCCTGCCATGCTCGAGATGAAGTCGTATCCCAAGCC
>DATCLP010000277.1:0-9927 GCA_036563855.1 Steroidobacteraceae bacterium
CTCGGCTATTTGTTGGCGGCAAGGGTTTCTTCGCAGGCGGTGCTCGGAGCGCTCGGCGCTATCTCGATCGTTTTCGCGGCGTATCGCTTGTGGACATCGCGCGGCGGACGAGTCCCGGCGCCTCGACATACTTCACCCGTCGTCGGTGCAGCGTTGGGCGTTACAGCCGGATTCACCGCGCAGATTGCCCATGCGGGCCAACCGCCCTTTCAAATCTGGGTGTTGCCGAAGGGTCTGCCGCCCGCGGTACTGGTCGGTACGACTGCGGTCTTCTTCTTCGTGATCAACTGGCTCAAGGTTCCGGCCTATTTCGCGCTCGGTCAGCTCACGCGCGAAAACTTGCTCGTTTCCGCCGCGTTGATGCCGGTCGCGATTGCTTCGACGTTTTTTGGCGTGTGGCTCGTACGGCGCGTCAATGCGCAGAAGTTCTACACACTGATCTATGTGCTGATGATCGTCGTCGGCATTCGCCTCGTCTGGGAGGCGTTGTTCCATTGAACGTACGCCTCGTTCAGCGGAACAGAGCGAGCGAATTCCTCAACGTAATCCACACGCCCCATAGCAATGGGAGCGCGATGGCCGTCCATGTCGCAATCAGCAAACCGCGTTGCGATAGAGCTCCTGCCGCGATCGGGATGGAGGCACGAATGCCCGCAGAAGTCTCCGCCGAACCTCGCGCCGGGTCCGGCTCGGCGCGCATGTGATGCTTGGCATCCACGGGCTTGATCAATGCATTGCAGATCAGCCCGACGATCAGCATTCCCGCGAGCACGTACATCGTGAAGTTGTATGCCTCGTGCGGCGCAACGCCGCGTTGCAACTGGAATTCGCGGATGTAGTTGACGATCACCGGGCCGAGGATCCCGGCGGCCGACCAAGCCGTCAGCAGTCGGCCGTGAATGGCACCTACCTGCCGGGTGCCGAACAGATCGGCAAGATAGGCGGGGATCGTCGAAAAGCCGCCGCCATACATCGTCAAGATGATGCACATGATCGCGACGAACAGGGCGACGCGTCCGGCCTCGCCCGCGATCGGCGCGGATACATATAAAAGAAAGCCGAGCAGGAAGAAGACCGTATACGTGAGCTTGCGGCCGAGGACATCGGAGGCGGAAGCCCACATGATGCGGCCGGCGATATTGAACAGCGAAAGCAGCCCGGCGAATGCGGCGGCAATGGTCGCAACTTCCGCCCGTTGAGCAGCGTCGAGCTCGCCCAAACGCGCCGGAACGCCGATGAGCTGCCCGCCGAACACCTCTTGCAACATCGGCGATGCCATGCCGATCACGCCGATGCCGGCACTGACATTCAAGCAGAGCACGCCCCAGAGCAACCAAAACTGCGGCGTACGAATCGCCGCATTCGCATCGACATGGGCGGATGTCACGAGCGCGTGGGGTTTGTGCGCAGATGCCGAACCAGGATTCCAATCCGCGGCCGGCAGGCGATAGCCGAAGGCGCCGAGCGTCATCGCGATGAAATAGATCGCGCTCAGGACGACGAACGTCTGCCAAACGCCCACTGCCTGGTCGCTTGCGAACACATTCATCAAGCGATCGGCGAGCGGTGCGCCGATCATCGCACCGCCGCCGAATCCCATGATCGCAAGACCTGTCGCAACCCCGCGATGATCCGGAAACCACTTGATGAGCGTCGACACCGGCGAGATATAGCCGAGCCCAAGACCGATGCCGCCGATCACGCCGGCGCCGAGCCAGAGCAGCCAGATTTGATGCGTGCGAACGCCGAGCGCGGAGATCAGCAGACCGCCGCACCAGCACAAAGCGGCGACGAAGCCAGCCTTACGCGGTCCCGCTTGTTCGACCCAACGACCGAACAGGGCCGCGGACGAACCGAGGAAGACGAAAAACAACGTGTAGGTCCAGCCGAGCATCGAGACCGGCCAATCGCAGCGCGTCGAGAAGATGCGCTCGAAGAACCCAGCGTTCTCGCATATGACTGGCGCGTCGATCCCGATGGCGCGGGACAGCGGCAGCCAGAACACGCTGAAGCCGTACGCCATGCCGATAGAAAGATGAATGGCGAGCGCTGCCGGCGGCACGAGCCAGCGATTGAATCCGTGAGGCGCGAGCACGCGCTCCTTGCTGAAGAGTCCCCATTCGTGCGGCAGGGACGGAGCGCCTTCGTTCGTGGCCATGGGGAAGAAATAGACTGTAGGCTGGAGGCTGTAGGCTATAGGTAGAAGCGCGGGCGCAGCGCACCGCACAAATTTCGAATAGGAATCGAACGGACAAAAAAGACGCCGATGCGGTTGCATCGGCGTCGTGAGTTAGGTGGAAGTTCGCGCGGTTCGCGCGATCCCCTTACCGCGACGCTTTCGCTCTCGCCGCCTCTCCCCAAGGAGAGGCAAGGTTGGCGCGCGTGCGCTTCTACCTTCAGCCTTCAGTCTTCAGCCTATTTCTTCTTCAAATACGCCTTCGCTTGTTTGCCGACCAGCGCGACGAGATCGCCCATCGCAATGTTCATGTCGATCAAGTGCAGGCCCCAGTCGGTCGCGACTTGACCGTTGCGGACCACATCGCCGGCGATGTCGTCGGTACGCGGGTCGTTCGGATCGGCGTTGATGTGTACAGACAAATAAGAGAAGCCGTCGCGTTCCACGCATTCGCCGGTCAGAAGACCCGGCGTGCTGACGAACGGTGTATCGATCGTCTTCGGCGGATTGAGCCACGGACGCGGCGCGGGCATCGTCGCTGCTGCCGGCGTGTTCGATAGATAAGAGTGCAGGTCAGCTTTACCGCCCTTGAGCGCAGCCGGATTCACGCATGCGGCGGTCATGCCTTCGCCCGGAACTCTGCCGAACCGGCTGTTCGACGGCGGCGGTACGTTGGACCGGAACGAGACGTATGAGACGACGCAACCAGTCTGGTCGCTAGAGCGGCACAGCGGAATTTTCTGGAACGCGCCACCCACGTCCTTGCCTTTCGGTACTGCGACGTTGCTGCCGATCAGCAGGGCAGAGACGAGCTGCGACTGGATCGGCTTGCCGTCGATCTCGTTGCGGATGAGCTGCGTCAAGACGCCCGAACCCTGCGAGTGACCGATGAGCACGACGCCGCGGCCGTTGTTGTCGTGCTTCAGGTAGTGGTTCCACGCATCGAGCACATCGTTGTATGCGAGCGCGCGGTCGATACTGATCGTCGAGTTGCCCGCGATGCTCGCGCGCAGCGCGGTCAACGTAATCTGGCGATAGATCGGCGCGAACAACCGGCATTGAGAGCCGAAGCGCGCGAATTGCGCGCGGATGACGCTTTGTTCTTCCGGTCCCGCCTGCATGTCGCTATTGCCGGTCTGGTCCAGCGAGACGGTCGGATAGACATAGAAGCAATCGATGGGTGCGTTGGGATTCGGCTTGAATTCTTCGCGCGTCAGCGTGCCGTCGGCGGCGACGATCGTCGTCGTCAAATCGATTGTGCAGGCGTCCTGGCGTCCGGGCCGGCACAGCCAGGCTTCGGGTTTGCTGTAATCGTTGCGCTCCGATGCGGCCGGCGCCGGAGACTGCGCAAACGCAGTCGCGCACGCGAGCGTTGCGACGAGAGAACCGATCATACGATCGAGCTGGCGAGACATAGGTATCCCCCGGTTCAGTTGTTGGCCTTCGCGAACCGACAGTGTGCCAGAAGTCGGTGCTGCGGTATCTCAAGGCTGCGTGCAGATCTGTGAACTCACTGTGCATCCTTGCGCTACACCCGACGAAGGACCGCTATGCAGAGCAATTCCGCGCCAGCATTTGCCGGTTGAAGCGTTTACGGGAACTGGCCGCAGCTCGATGCACGACGGTTCGTCGAGTTTGTCCGAGAATCCGGATATGCGTTGAGCTGCGCGAGACGTCGATTCTTCTAAACACCGGCCTCGAGCAGCCCCTGCTACACTGCTGCGGATTCAATTGGGTGCGCCGCTTCGATACCGACGGCGGCAGAGAGAAGAAGCAGTGCCAAATGGGGGTCGCATGAAAACTCGTTGCTTGCCGACGCTCATCGCTATCGCGTTCCTGCAGGCGTGCGCGAGCGCGCCGCCCGTGAATCCGCCAGGCGTGCTGCACGCAGCTGGGGACGTCACGATCACCGCCGACGTCGTTTACGGCCACAAGGACGGCATGGCTCTGTTCTACGATGTATTCAAACCGGCAAAGCCGACCGGGCAGGCCGTGTTGTACATGGTGTCGGGCGGATGGTTCTCGCGATGGCAGCCGCCTGAGCAGCGCATTGCCTCCTTCCAGCGTCTGCTCGATCGCGGCATTACCGTGTTTGCCGTCCACCACGGCTCGGCGCCCTTGTTCAAAGTGCCGGATGCGGTCGCCGACGTACGCCGCGCCGTTCGACACGTGCGCAGTAATGCGGCCCTCTATGGGATCGACCCGGAGCGTTTGGGCGTTTGGGGCGGTAGCGCGGGCGGCCATCTTGCGCTCATGCTCGGGCTCGCAAGCGACCAAGGGAACCCCGCAGCGAAGGATCCCATCGAGCGTGTCTCGAACGCGGTCAAAGCCGTCGTGGCGTATTACCCGCCTGTCGACTTGCGGCGGATGACGGGTCCGAACCGCAGGTTCCCCGCGCTCGATTTCGACAACAAACTCGCGGCCGACGTCTCGCCGCTGTTGTTCGTCGATGCGTCCGATCCGCCGACGCTCATCATCCATGGATCCGCAGACACGCTCGTGCCGATCTCGAGCGGCCGCTCGATCTACGAGGCGTTGAAGCAGGCCGGTGCCGTCACCGAGTTCATCGAGATCGAGGGTGGCGACCACGGCTTCACGGATCCGGCACATCGTGCGCGGGCCGGCGAAGCCATGGCGAACTGGTTCGCCGAGAAGCTCTGAACGGAACCGACATCCGATCTCGTTGCGTTTGTTCGCGCCTCGATGCGCAGCTCGTGGCCGGCGAAGGCGGCGCGCGAACGCGCGCCAACTGTCGCCTGTAGTCTATCGCCTGCCGCCTGAAACGCGCTGCGGCTTGCAACCCGCCGCTCGCATCTGCAACGCTGCGCGCTCATGTGATCACCCTGGAGAAGAGATGGCCGAAGTGCGGACTTTCGATTCGAACGTCGCAGCGTTCGAGTTTGCGTGCGAACAACTGGATTGCTCGCTCGAAGGCGGCAAGCCGGTGTTGGCGATCGTCCTGGCAGTGCAAGGGCGGGTGTGCACCGTCAAGATCGCGAACCGAGACGACAAGTCCATTCCGAGCGGAACGTTGAGCGAGCTGCTCGCACGTACCGACCTTACGAACGTGTGCTTCAGCGCGATGCTCGACAACAAGGTGCCGCAAGTCGAAATCGGCGATCTCGTCTTGTTCGTCACGATGCCGGAGCTTGCGGCCGCCGGCAAAGCAACGCTCGCTGGCACGATTGTCGCAAGAGTGTTCCCGCAGTATTCGAGCAAGAGCGGCTGGCAGATGCGCAGCGCCGAGTCGCGCGTCGAAGCTCCGGCGAGTACGGGCGAGGGCACTTAACCTAATCAGCTGTTCGAAGGAGGTTGACGCACCGCAGAAGTGCATCTGTTCTTCGATTTAACAATGTCACGTGCAGCTAGACACTCGTCACAAAGCCGGATGGATTTTGCGACGCATGTCACACAAGCTGTACTGCGCGGGTCTCAAAATCCGCGCCCCTGTTGCTAGGCTCCCTGAGTAGGTTATCCGCAAAACGATGAAGGCATTCGATTCGATGGCCCGCAAAGCGCACGCTCTTGGCCGCGTGTCCAAGGATTTCGCACTTGCTGCCGAACATGATGCAGGTGCGGCCGGTTTGCTCGCCTCGTGCGCTTGCCTCTTGTGGTGGATCGGCGGTTGGAAGTGGGCTGTTCTTCCCGCGCTCGCTGCGCTATGGGCCGTGACCAATTGGGCGACGGCAACCCTAGTGAAGGCACGCCTGGAAAAGCTCGAAGACTCGCTGGGTCCTGTGACGAAACTGGCCGACCGGCGTCCGAAGTTGAGCCCGTTGCCCACGAAGAAGGCAGCATAGATCTTCCGCGCGCCTGCGCGGAAGCAGACGGTAGACTCTAGGCTGTAGAAGAGGAGGCGGCGTGCGCCTCCTTCGAAGAGATGAGAGATCGCGCGAGTAGTGCTACTCGCGCGATTTTCTTTTGGGCGCGTGCCGGCAAGTCCGGACACCGTCGGCTCGAGGTTGCATTCGTTTGCTGAACCTTCGGTACACTCGCGCTCCGTGAGCGCAGCACTAGCCACTCATCTCGCTTTGCACGTTTTCTCGAAGAACTCGAAGCCACGCAAGCGCTGCATTGTTACAACCAAATAGTCCGAGCTCGACGCGCTAGGCCGCTCGCTACAGCTTACTGTCTTCAGCCTACAGCCTGAGAAAATGGGTTCGATCGTTCTCCTGATCGTCTGTTTCGCGCTCGGCGTGTTGGTCGCGCGTTTGGGCAAGCCAGCCCGGGTCTTCGCGCAAAGCCTCAATTGGTGGGTGATCAACGTCGCGCTGACGGCGCTCGTGTTGCAGCTCGTACCGACGATCGACATGCAGCTCGATCTTTGGTTTCTCGCGGCGTCGATGTGGTTCGTGTTCATCGGTGCCTGGCTGTTCTGCTCCTTCGTAGGTCGGCTGCTCGATTGGACGCGCGGACGCATCGGTGCGCTGACTCTCGTGTGCGGTCTCGGTAATACTGCGTTCGTCGGTTTTCCGTTGATCGAAGCTTTGCGCGGCCGAGAAGGGTTGAAGCTCGCCTTGGTTGCGGATCAGACGGGGTGCTTTCTTGCGCTCGCAGTCGGCGGGACGATCGTGGCGGCGGTGTACTCCGGTAAGAGCGTGACGGCGGGAGATATCGCTCGCAAAGTGCTGCTGTTCCCTCCGTTCGTCGCCTTGATCGCCGGCGTTACCGTCGGTGCGCTCGGCGCCTGGCCGCCGTTCGTCGACGAGGTGCTCGGCCGCATCGGCGCAACGCTCGTGCCGCTCGCATTGTTTTCGGTCGGTCTGCAATTTCATCTGCACGTCGATCGGCGTCAGTTACAGGCGATGGTCGCGGGTCTTGCCTGGAAACTGCTGCTAGCGCCTTTGCTCGTGTTTGGTGCAGGCGCCGCCTTGCGCGTGGAAGGCGAATTGCTCGCTGTCAGCGTCCTAGAGTCGGCGATGGGGCCGATGGTCTCTGCCGCGATTCTTGCGAGCGAGCACAATCTCGATGACGAGCTGGCGAACGCCGTGCTCGGGATTGGAATCTTGCTGTCGTTCGCGACGGTTCCGATCGCCAATTGGCTGCTCGGTTGACGGAGCAAGATTCATCGGCGTTTCGTAATGCCGGATATTGAACCACTTGCCGCGCAGCCGAGCTTGCGGGTTCCTTGCAAAACTTCATTCATCGCACCGACGTGCATCGCAAGTTACGAACTTGGAAGCGCAGTCGATCTTGTGCTTGAATCCGCATCTCGGTGTGTCACGGGATGCGACCTCTCGAGAATGAGAGCGCGGTCACTGCATCCTTGCACCGCCCACGGAGACGGTTCGTACGTCAGGGCCAGGGGGACGAAGACATCGACATGAAAGGGAAGGAATTCGTGCTCGCCGCGATGTCGAGCGTCATGGCGGCCGCCCAGTCGCATGCTCAGACCATCGATACGCTCAAGAAGCTCTCGCTCGAAGAGCTTCTCGACATTGAGGTGACGTCGGTTTCGAAGCGGAGCGAGCCGTTATCCGAGGCACCCGCCTCGATCGTGGTCATCACCGGGGACGAGATTCGCCGATCGGGCGCAACGACTCTGCCCGAAGCATTGCGCCTCGCACCGACGCTGCAGGCGGCACGCATCGACTCGGTCCAGTACGCGATCAGCGCTCGAGGATTCAACAACGCCGTCGGCAACAAGTTGCTCGTGCTGATCGACGGACGCACCATTTATACGCCGCTCTTTTCAGGTGTCTTCTGGGATCAGCAGGACCTGGTACTGGAGGACATCGATCGCATCGAAGTCATCACGGGGCCGGGCGCGACTCTGTGGGGCGCGAACGCCGTCAATGGCGTGATCAATGTGATTACGCGTCCGGCGACGGAAACGCGCGACGAGCTGATGGTCGCACGAGTCGGCAGTTCGGAGCTCGGCGCGGCGTTGCGACTCGGTGCCGGTGTCGGGAGCGGCGCTGTGCGCTTCTATGGTAAGTACGCGGGATTCGATCGCACCGAGCGTGCCGACGGTTCCAAGGTGCCCGATCAATGGCGTCGTGCCCAGTTCGGCTTTCGCGCGGATTGGAACAGCGATGCAGGAAGCTTCACGCTCCAGGGCGATGTCTATCAGGGTAAGTCCGAGCACCGCGGGACCTTGGCAGGCATCGAGTTTCCCGAGGTTACCGTGCAGGGAGCGAACTTGCTCGGACGCTGGCAACGCACGTTGCAAGGCGGCTCCGAGCTCAAGGTTCAGGCGTACCTCGACCGAACCGAACGCGACGATTTCTTGTTCTACACGCCGAGTGCGGACATCGCCGATATCGAATTCCAACACTCGCTCCCTGGCGCTACTCACAACATTCTCTGGGGCGGCGGTTATCGTTACGGCAGCGACGACATACGCCAAGGTCTGGCCACGCGGTTCGTCCCGCCGGCGCGCACGCTCCACTGGGCGAACCTCTTCGTTCAAGACGAGATCGACGTTCTCGACAACCTGCGTGCCACTGTCGGTTTGAAGGTCGAGCACAACGACTACACGGGGTTTGAGTACCTGCCGAGCCTGCGCGTAGCCTGGAACCTGGACGAGGAGAGCCTGTTGTGGGGCTCGCTGTCGAGAGCGGTACGAGCGCCTGCGCGATACGACCGTGACGTGCGTTTCCCCGGCGATCCTCCGTTTCTCGTGGTCGGCGGGCCGAACTTCCAATCGGAAGTGGCCAAGGTCGCCGAGCTCGGCTATCGCGCCAGGCTAGGCCAGACGCTCAGTTACTCGATCACCGGTTTCATACATTTCTGGGACAAGCTCCGCAGCGGCACGGCCATTCCCGTCGAGATCGAAAACAAGATCGAAGGCGAAGTCTATGGCGTCGAGGCGACGTTCGATTATCAGCCGCTGCAATGGTGGATCCTGTCGGCGGGCGTGACCTACCTCGAGGAGGATTTGAAGCTGAAGCCCGGTAGCACGGATCAGGTCGGAGTGGACAACCCGACGCTGCGCAACGATCCCGACTACCAGTGGACGTTGCGTTCGAGCTTCGATCTGCCGTACGACATCGAATTGGACTTGCGCTTGTTCGGCGTCGGCGCGTTGCCGCAGCCGAGAGTACCGTCTTACACGGAGCTCGATGTTCGCGTGGCGTGGCATGCGACGCCGCGCGTCGAGCTGTCATTGGTCGGACGCAATCTTCTGGACGACTGGCACGTCGAGTACGGCGAGTTTCAACCTCCCTACAAAATCGAGCGCAACGTTTACGGTCAGGTGCGATGGCGTTTCTGAGATCGTTGCGCGCGCTTCTGATCAGCGCGGTTTTGATGGCGGGGCAGGCGGTCGGCGCAGCGGCGACCGAGTACGAGATCAAGGCAGTTTTCCTCCTGCATTTCTCGCGCTTCGTCGAATGGCCGGAGAACGCTTTCGCCGAGCCGGATTCGCCGTTCGTCGTGTGCGTGTTCGGCCATGATCCTTTCGGCGAAGCGCTCGATGCCGCTGTTCGCGGCGAGATGTCGGGCAATCGGCCGATCGTGGCGCGCAGGATTCGCGATGTCGCAGCAGTGCACGAATGCCACATCCTGTTCGTGCATCGCTCTGAGGACGCCCGGCTCGGCGAGATCTTGGCGGCGCTCGATCACCGCAGCACGCTCACGGTGAGCGATTCGGTACGCAGCGTACGGCGAGGCGAGATGATTCGCCTGGTCACGGACAACGACCGCATCCGGCTGCGCATCGACG
Source organism: Steroidobacteraceae bacterium (assembly GCA_036563855.1). GTDB lineage: Bacteria > Pseudomonadota > Gammaproteobacteria > Steroidobacterales > Steroidobacteraceae > Steroidobacter. The sequence goes on from DATCLP010000277.1 coordinate 9,843, forward strand.
TGGACGCTGCGCGGTCCGCTCAATTGAAGATCAGGTCCAATCTGCTGCGTGCGGCGGAGATCGTCGGGGCGAGAGGGGACTGACC
>DATCLP010000278.1:0-1733 GCA_036563855.1 Steroidobacteraceae bacterium
GTCGGCTATGGCTGCACGACGTGCATCGGCAACTCCGGTCCGCTGAAGCCCGAAATCTCCGACGCCGTCCGCGCCGGCGATGTGATCGCGTGCTCGGTGCTCTCCGGCAACCGCAACTTCGAGGGTCGCGTTCATCCCGAAGTGAAAATGAACTTCCTCGCCTCGCCGCCGCTCGTCGTCGCGTATGCCCTCGCGGGCTCCTTGAATGTGGACCTCACTTCGGAGCCGCTGGGCACGGGCAGCGACGGCAAGCCGGTGTACTTGAAGGACATCTGGCCGTCGCAAGGAGAGATCCAGGAAGTGATCGCGAAGTGCGTCGACGCCGAGATGTTCCGCAAGAGCTACTCGAGCGTCTTCGCCGGCGACGAGAACTGGAACGCGATCAAAGTGCCGAGCGGCAAGCTCTACGAGTGGGACGAGAAGTCCACGTACGTGAAGAATCCGCCGTACTTCGTCGGCATGACGATGCAGCCGCCGCCGGTGGCAGACATTCGCAATGCGCGCGTGCTCGCTTTGCTCGGCGATTCGGTGACGACGGATCACATCTCGCCAGCCGGCAACATCGCGAAGACGAGCCCTGCGGCGAAGTACCTCATGTCGCTCGGCGTGCAGCCCGTGGATTTCAATTCCTACGGCGCACGGCGCGGCAACCATGAGGTCATGATGCGCGGCACGTTCGCGAACATCCGCTTGCGCAACCAGCTCGTGCCTGGCACCGAAGGCGGCGTGACGATTCACATTCCGTCCGGCGAGCAAATGAGCATCTACGACGCCGCGATGCGCTACAAGCAGGAAGGCACGCCTCTCATCATCATCGCCGGCAAGGAGTACGGCACGGGCTCCTCGCGCGATTGGGCAGCCAAGGGCACGATGCTGCTGGGCGTCAAGGCCGTGATTGCCGAGAGCTTCGAGCGCATCCACCGCTCCAACCTGATCGGCATGGGCGTGTTGCCGCTGCAGTTCAAGGAAGGCCAGAACGCGCAGTCGCTCGGTCTCACGGGCAAGGAGAGCTTCGAGATCATCGGTCTCAACGGGGGCGCCGCGAAAGTCGTCACCGTCGTCGCAACGCCGGAAGGCGGTGCACCGATCAAATTCGAAGTGCGCGTGCGCATCGACACGCCGAAAGAGCGCGAGTACTACCAGCACGGCGGCATCCTGCATTACGTGCTGCGGCAGCTTGCTGCAGGCAGCAAGGCGGCCTGATCGCACTGTGCATCGATGACGAATGACGAGGGGGAGCATTGCTCCCCCTCGTGTTTTCGAGTGCCGCTCGCGCACATCTGTTCTTCTATGCGGAAGCTCGAGCGCAGGTACATCGACGGCTTGACTGTGATACCGCACGGCCCGGATCCTCTTCCCTTCCATCGCACTCACGGCATACGTATGACTTCCCATATCCGTACGCAGCTCGACGAAGGCGTGCTGCGCATCACGCTCGATCGACCGGAAAAGAAGAACGCTTTGACGAACGACATGTACCGCGCGCTTGGCGAAGCATTGCAGCGCGCCGAAGCGGATGATGCGATCCGCGTCGTGTTGTTCGAGGCGGAAGGCGACGCCTTCACGGCGGGCAACGATCTTGGAGACTTCGCCGCCGTTGCCGCCGGCAAGCTAGCCCGCGAAGACATGCAAGCGTTTCGGTTCCTGCACGCGCTCGCGCGCGCCGAAAAGCCGTACGTGGCTGCCGTGCAAGGCTTGGCGGTGGGCGTCGGCACGACGATGCTCCTGCACTG
>DATCLP010000279.1:0-3697 GCA_036563855.1 Steroidobacteraceae bacterium
GTGTTCGTGCTCCTCCTCTTGCCCGTGCCCAGAGCCCATTGCCCAGAGCCCGCCTCATCTCCCTCTCCGTCTCTGCACATCGAACAACTTCTCGACGACCTCGACGTGGCGCCGATCGGTGAGGAACAGGATCACGTGATCGCCGCGCTGGATCATCGTGTCGTGATGAGCGATCAGCACTTCATCGCCGCGCACGACTGCTGCGATCGTTGCGCCTTCCGGGAGCGGAATCTCCTCGACGCGCTTGCCGATCACGCGTCCTTCGCCCTGGATGCCGTGCGCGATCGCTTCGATGGCTTCAGCCGCACCGCGCCGCAGCGAGTGCACGCGAACGACGTCGCCTCGCCGTACGTGCGCGAGCAACGAGCCGATCGTGACCTGTTGCGGAGAGAGCGCAACGTCGATCGTGCCGCTTTCGACGAGCTCCGCATAAGCGGGACGGTTGATGAGCGCCATGACCTTGTGGCAGCCCAGGCGCTTGGCGAGCATCGCCGAAAGAATGTTCGCTTCTTCGGCATTCGTCACGGCAACGAACACGTCTGCGCTGTCGATGTTTTCCTCGAGTAACAGCTCCTCGTCCGCCGCATCGCCGTTCAACACGATCGCACTGCTCAATTGCTCGGAAATCTTGCGTGCACGCCGCTGATCGCGTTCGATCACTTTCACTTGATGCTCGACTTCGAGTCGTTGCGCAAGTCGAAATCCGATATTGCCGCCGCCGGCAATGACGATGCGCCGCACTGGACCTTCGAGCTGCTGCATCTCGTTCATCACGAGACGGATGTCCTCGCGCGCAGCGATGAAGAACATTTCGTCGCCGTGCTCGATCGTCGTGTCGCCCGTCGGCTTCACACTGCGACCGCCGCGATAGATCGCTGCGACACGCGCGTCGCGGCCTGGAATGTGCTGCGCCAGTTGTTTGAGTTGCTGTCCGACGAGCGCGCCGCCCTCCATCGCCTTCACGCCGACGAGCCGCACACGACCGTCGGCGAAGTCGAGCACCTGGAGAGCACCTGGATAGCGGATGAGCTGAACGACGTGATCGGTGACGAGCTGCTCGGGACTGATCGTGACATCGATTGCGAAGGCGCGATCCTCGCCGCCGAACAAACGCGTGTACTCGGCCGAGCGGATGCGCGCGATGCGTGTGGCGTCCTTGTTGAACATCTTCCACACGATCTGGCACGCGACCATGTTCACTTCATCGCTGTTCGTCAGCGCGATGAAGATGTCGACGTTGCGCGCGCCGGCCGCTTCGAGCGTCGACGGATACGAGCCGTTGCCGACGAGCGCGCGGATGTCGATGCGGTCTTGCAGATCGCGCAGCACCTCATCGTTCGTGTCGACGACTGTGACCTCGTTGTCTTCTTCGCGCGCGAGGTGATACGCCGCTGTCCGGCCTACCTGGCCGGCGCCGAGAATGATGATCCTCATAAGGGCATGGGGCTTGGAGCCTGGGGCTCGGGTGAGTAGGAGAGCGACGGAATCCTCGAAGCTGCGTCGCTCGGCGCGAAGTTCCTCACTTGATCGTCCTGATTCAGGTGCGCGCAATGTGCCTGGCGTGTTTGGCCTGGGTTCCAAGCCTCACGCCCCACGCCCCGAGCCCTGAGTCCCACGCCCTCAATCACACCGGCTCCAAATTCGCGTACGCGAGCACCAGCCATTTCGTGCCTTGTTGTTCGAAGTTCACTTGGACGTGCGCGTACGCGCCTTGGCCTTCCAGCGCGAGGATCACGCCTTCGCCGAACTTGCCGTGGCGTACGCGTTGACCGAGACGGATGCCGGCCGGCGCTTCTTCCTCGAGATAGCCCTTGCGGCCGGGCACGTAAACCGGGCGCGAGACATGAATACGCGGACGCACTTCCTCGAGGACTTCCGGCGGAATCTCTTTGATGAAGCGCGAGGGCGTGCCGTAGGTGTCGACGCCGTGCAGGCGTCGTTGTTCGGCATACGTGAGGTAGAGCTGCTTCATCGCGCGCGTAGCGCCGACGTAGCAAAGCCGCCGTTCTTCTTCGAGACCCTCGAGGTCCTGAATCGAACGCTGATGCGGGAACAGTCCATCTTCCATGCCGGCGAGGAAGACGAGCGGAAACTCGAGTCCTTTCGCCGAATGGAGCGTCATCATCTGTACGCTGTCCTCGCCGATATCCGCCTGGTCCTCGCCCGATTCGAGCACGGCGTGCGCCAAGAACTGCGCGAGCGGCGACAAGCCCTCAGCCTCGTCCGGCTCGAACCCGCGCGCGGCGCTCACGAGCTCGTTCAAGTTGTCGAGCTTCGCTTCGCCGCGGTCTGCCTTGTCCTGCTGGTAATAGGCGACCAATCCGCTTGCGTGAATCACATGGTCGACTTGCTCGTGCAGCGGCAGGTGCCTCGTTTGCTGGTCGAGCTGCTCGATGAGCAGCAAAAACGCGTGCAAGCTTTGGGCGGCGCGCGGATTGAGCTCCGAGATGCACGCGCCGGCGGCAACCCACAGCGGACAGGCGTTCGCACGCGCGTAATCGCGCACCGTATCGAGCGTCTTGATGCCGATACCGCGCGCCGGCAAGTTCACGATGCGTTCGAACGATGCATCGTCGGCGCGGTTGAAGATCAAACGCAGATAGGCGAGCGCATCTTTGATTTCGGCGCGTTCGAAGAATCGCAGGCCGCCGTAAACGCGATAGGGAACACGTGCGGCGAGCAACGCTTCTTCGAAGGCTCGCGACTGGGCGTTCGAGCGATAGAGGATGGCCACATCCGATCGCCGGCCGCCTTTTGCGACCCAGTCGCGAATGCGGTTGACGACGAAGTCCGCTTCATCGCGCTCATTGAACGCGGCATAGACGCGCACCGGATCGCCGCGCTCGCCGCTCGTCCAGAGATTCTTTCCCAAGCGGCCGGTGTTGTTGGCGATCAGCGCGTTGGCGGCATCGAGGATATTGCCCGTCGAACGATAATTCTGTTCCAGACGGAAGAGTTGGCTGTTCGGAAAGTCGCGGCGGAAGAGCTGCAGATTTTCGACGCGCGCTCCGCGCCAGCGATAAATCGATTGATCGTCATCGCCGACGGCAAACGGCAAGCCTTCCTTGCCGACCAAAAGCTTCAGCCAGTTGTATTGAATCGTGTTCGTGTCCTGGAATTCGTCCACGAGCACATGCCGGAAGCGATTGCGGTAATGCGCGAGCACGTCCGGGTTGTCGCGCCAGAGCTCGTACGCACGCAGCAGAAGCTCAGCGAAATCGACGACTCCGGTCCGGTCGCAATACTCCTGATATTGCTCGTAGATTCGAACGAATTGGCGTTGCGTCGGATCGCCGGTGTCCTTGATGTCGCCCGGGCGCTGCCCCTCGTCCTTGCGGGCATTGATGAACCACATGATTTCCTTGGGCACCCAACGCGACTCATCGAGGTTCATGTTCTTCAAGAGCCTGCGAATGAGCCGCTGCTGATCCTCGGCATCGATGATCTGAAACATTTGCGGCAGCTTCGCCTCGCGCCAGTGCATGCGTAGCAACCGATGTGCGATGCCGTGGAAGGTGCCGATCCACAGCGGCGCGCTCGGCACTTGCAACATGTTCTCGATGCGGGCGCGCATCTCGCCGGCCGCCTTGTTCGTGAACGTCACGGCGAGAATGCCGTAGGGCGAGACCCGCTCGACTTGCACGAGCCAGGCGACCCGATGCGTCAATACACGCGTCTTGCCGCTGCCCGCGCCTGC
>DATCLP010000280.1:0-2991 GCA_036563855.1 Steroidobacteraceae bacterium
GAAACGCCTCGTCGTCGGCGGATTCGAGCGCGTCTACGAGATCAACCGCAATTTCCGCAACGAAGGCGTATCCACGCGCCACAACCCGGAATTCACGATGCTCGAGCTGTATCAGGCGTATGCGGATTACAGCGATCTGATGACGCTCGTGGAACGAATGTGTCAAGGCATCTGCGACGTCATCTACGGCTCTCGCCAAGTCGCCTATCAAGGCGAGGTGTTCGATTTCAGTCAACCGTTCCGCCGCGTCACCGTCGAGGATGTCATCGTGCATTTCAATCCCGGCATCGAACGGGCGAAGCTGCGGGATGTGGCCTACCTGCGCGAACAATGCGACAGGCTAAAGATTCCGTACAAGGAAGCGGACGGCGCCGGGAAACTCCAGATCGAGATTTTCGAGAAGACCGCGGAGCACCGCTTGTCGCAACCCACGTTCGTGTATGCATATCCGGCGGAAGTCTCTCCGCTCGCAAGGCGCAACGACGCCGATCCGTTTCTCACGGATCGTTTCGAGTTCTTCGTCGGCGGCCGCGAGATCGCGAACGGTTTCTCGGAGCTCAACGATCCCGAGGATCAGGCTGCGCGCTTCAAGGAACAGCTTGCCCGAAAATCAGCAGGCGACGAGGAAGCGATGCAATACGACGCCGACTACATTCGCGCGCTCGAGTACGGCATGCCGCCGACCGCCGGTTTGGGCGTCGGCATCGATCGGCTCGTCATGCTGTACACGGATTCGCCGTCGATTCGCGACGTGCTGCTGTTTCCGTACATGCGCCCGGAGGCGGGCGATCACAGTTGATAGGGCAGCGGTAACCGTTCGAGCGCTGGTCGCTCGATGACGTCGAGCGCTAGTGCATCGTTGATGTGTGCGAGCGTGATGACGGCTAAGAGCTCGCAGCCTTCGGGTGTCGGAACGGCATCGACAACCTCGCCGGCGTGCTGATCGTTCGCGACGACCCGCGTACCAGGTGTCGGGACATCGGCCGAAGCCCGAAAGCGGAACATCCTGCGCTTGATGGTGCCGCGATAATGCGTGCGGGCGATGATCTCCTGACCCGTGTAGCAGCCCTTGTCGAAGCTGATCCCGCCGAGCACATCCAAGTTCAACATCTGGGCGACGAATGCCTCATGCGTCTCGGGGTACACCTGCGGCAAAGCGGATGCGATGTCGACGCGACGCCAGTCCGCCGAAAACTCTGTGGTCGTGGGTAACGGATAACTCGTGTCGGCGAGGCAGAGCACGCGCGGAGTTTCGCCGGGCCATTGAATCCAACTTCGTCCGTCGATTTCCTGATGGGTCCGGGGAGCAACATCGAGGGATGCGCCGATGGCGCCGCCGATCTGGTATCTGTCTGCAGCGGCTTCGATTCTCACCTTCGCGCGCAGCACGTACTTGCGCAGCCGCGTGAGCAAAAGGTCCGTCATGCTGGACGGCACGAGGAGAAAAACGCCCTCGCTGCGCTCTAGCAGCCAGATGACGGCCTGCACGCGACCCTGAGCTGAATTGCAGGACGCCAGCTCGATGCGTGCCGGGCTCAATCGCTCGACGTCATAGCTCAATTGGCCCTGGAGGAAAGTCTTGGCGTCCTGGCCTGAAACGGCGATGACCGTCAGGTGAGGCAGCCCGAGCAGCCGTTCGAATGGGACGGGTGTCATTCGCTAAATCCGAAGCTATCTATCGCGACATGAGAAATTCGAGCGGTTCCGCGGGAAAAACCCTTCTGGCAGACTAGGGCGCCATGCCGACCAGCCCGCAGCCCAATGGGCCTTCAGATAAGGACGCACAAGTCTCCCACAAGGATGCCGAAAGCCGCGAACCGGCGCGGCGCGAGCAGATCAAGCTGCCGAGGGAGATCGGCGGCCGCGACGGCCCGGAGCCGACCCGCTTCGGCGATTGGGAGAAGAACGGTCGTTGCATCGATTTTTGATCGAGCCACGGCTCGTCATCTTCGATTGGAGCGCGACGCTTGAATACCACGACGAAACATCCTCGGCCGCTGTCGCCGTTCATGCACTACCGGTGGCAGTACTCCAACACGCTTTCGATCCTGCATCGAATTTCCGGCTTGGGATTGGCGACCGCCGGATTGGTGCTGCTGATTTATTGGCTCGTCTCTGCGGCGTCCGGCGAAGAGGCCTACGCCGAAGCGCAAGAAGTGTTCGCGAATCCCATCGTGACCGTATTGTTGTTCCTGGTGTCACTCGCGTTCTTCTATCACTTGCTCAACGGCGTGCGGCATTTGGTATGGGACACCGGCCGTGGGCTCGAGCGTAGCACCGCGCGCAAGAGCGGCTGGGCCGTCTTCATTGCAGCGATCGTGCTCACCTTGGGTCTTTGGCTCGTGATCGCTGGAGGTGCGGCATGAGCCTGCGCAGCCCCGTCGGACGCGTCTTAGGGTTGGGCGCCGCCAAGGAAGGCGTCGAGCATTGGTGGATGCAACGCGTGACGGCCGTTGCTCTCGTCTTGCTCGGGTTGTGGTTCCTCGTTTCGCTGCTGGCGCTGGACGATTTCAGCTATGCAGTCGTGACGGATTGGCTCGCGAAGCCGGTCAACGCAGTACTCATGATTCTTCTCGTGGCGACTGCCGCTTATCACTCCAAGCTGGGCGTGCAAGTCGTCGTCGAGGATTACATCGCCAATAATGGCATCAAGATTGCTGTAATGGTGCTGTTGAACTTCCTGCATGTAGCGCTGGCAGCGCTCGGCATCTTTGCGATCCTGAGGGTCGCGTTCGGAGCGGGCGTATGAGCGCATATCAGTTCATCGATCACACTTACGACGTCGTCGTCGTGGGCGCCGGCGGCGCCGGGCTGCGCGCAACGTTCGGATTGGCGCATTCGGGCTTGTCCACTGCTTGCTTGACCAAGGTGTTTCCGACGCGCAGCCATACCGTGGCGGCACAAGGCGGCATCAGCGCTGCGCTCGGCAACATGGGCGAAGACGATTGGCGCTGGCACATGTACGACACCGTGAAGGGGTCCGATTGGCTC
>DATCLP010000281.1:0-5669 GCA_036563855.1 Steroidobacteraceae bacterium
ACAGCGAGCGATCGCGCCTTTCGAAGACGTTCACGGTGAAGCTGCAACAAGTGAACGGCGGGCCGGCACTTGGCGAAATCAAACAAGTGCACGTGACGATCGTCGGCTATGCGGGCGACTCTGCCGCCCAGCCGCTCGTTACGAACAACGCTACGCCGTAGCGAGCGAAAACGTCGGATCGCCGCGATGCGCTTGCGGCTCGTCAGTAGACTTTCACGCCGCCGAAACGTGCGCGCACGCGTTTGCCGAGCGTCTGCCATCCGGCGGCAAAACCGCCGCCGCCAGCACCTATCACGGCGAGTAGCCACGCCCACCAGTAGCTACTAGGTTCTTCAGCAAGAGGAGCAGGCGGGGGCGGCTCGATCGGTCCGTTCTCCACATGGACCGGCGGCGCCGGCGGAGCTGCAGCTTGCGCAGCCTCCTTGGTCGCAGCGAGCTCCTTCTTGAGCGAAGCGACCTCCGCTTGCAGCGCGCTGTTCTGTTTCTTGAGCTTCGCGACCTCTGCCGTAAGCTGTGCGTTCTTTTCGGCGGTCTCATCGTCTCCCTGTGGCTGCATCGCTTGCAATTCCTTGAGCTTGAGGATCGCCGGAGGCTGTTCGCTCAAGTAATTCGTATTGACCCATCCTTCGCGACCATCCGCGAGCTGCACGCGCACGAAGTTCTCGCTGCGCTCCAGCGCCTCGACGACGTCGCCGGTCTGAATCGTTGCAACGCGGGCGCCGCCTTGATCCGGCTCGGCGTAGACATTCAGCACCAGCTTGTCTTCGACATACAGCGTTTCGGCGAGCGCTGGCGAAGCAGCGATCGTCAATCCCGCTGCAAGAACTGCTGAAAGGACTCGCATCACTCTCTCCCATCGGCGTGGCCGGAGCGATCCGTCGCAGCCAGCAGCGAGCTTCCGTGCCGCCGCAAGTCCGACGGAATGATGGGCGAACGTGCGCGCTACGAAGTGCGCATTGATTCACATTTGTGCGCCTTCGGCAGCGCACGATGTACGCGCTGGTCCTCGCGGTGTACGCAATCAGCGACAGATGCGAAGCTGCGTACCCTCCTCGATCCCCATTTGCGGTGCGCTCCCCGCGGCCAGTTCGAGCACATAGTGCGTTCGCCGCGGTGCGGGCACGAGTCGCCAGGGCAGCACGTTCGATATGACGCGCACCGCCTCGAGCTGCGCATCGAGAAAGATCACGTCGATGGCGAACCGCATCCAGCACGTATGGATGCCCCCACCGGGCACGAAAAGCAAACCTTCCTCGGCGCCGAGCCGAGATCGATTCATTAAACCGATAAAGCGCGAGCCGAACGTACTCGCGATGCGCACGTGCGGAACGATCCCGTTCCGACATTCGAGCGCAACTTCATCGAGGTTCCGTAAGGCGATTCTCGCTTTCGTGCTCACAGGATGTCGAAGGCGCCGGATTCGACGAGCTGGATGACGATCGGAAAGCCGATGATGATGAACGTGATCGGGAACAACAGAGCGATCAGCGGAAACAGCATCTTCACCGGCGCCTGATTCGCCAGCTTCTCCGCACGCAGAAACCGCTCTTGACGGCGCATGCGTGCTTGATCGCTCAGTACATCACCGAGCGATCCTCCGGTTTCCTCGGCTTGAATGACTGACGCCGTGAAGTTGGTGACCGCAGGCATGACAACGCGTTGCGCTAAACGGTCGAGCGCGACGCGGCGAGCGACACCGGTCCGCGTTTCGCGCAGGTAGCGCGAGAACTCCTCTCGTACGGGCCCTTCGCGAAGTTGGTCGACGGCTTGCTCGACTGCAGCCGTAAACGTAAGCCCGGCCTTCATGCCGAGCACGAGCACATCGAGGAAGAAAGGGAACTCCTTTTCGAAGCGCGCTTCGCGCTTCTTGCGTGCATCGCGCAACCACATGTCCGGATAGGCATAGGCGAGCGGTGCAATTCCGCCCATCACGGCGAGGTAGGTGGCCTCTTTGATATCGAGCACGAAGATCACGTAGGCAGCGACGAGCAATCCAGCAACGAATGCCACGCGGCGCACGACTATGAGCTCGGCAGGGGTGAGCCAATAGCCCGCGCCGGCCGCGTTCAGTTGCGCTTGCAAGAGGTCGCGTTTAGGCGCCGTAAGGGAGGCATCCACGCTCGTCGCATACCAGCGTAGCAAGGGGCGGACGGCACGCAGCAGCCGCGGCATGGGATCGCGCCACGCATCGTCGCGCTCGCGCGGCTCGCGCAGGCGGCCGCGCAATGCAACCGGCAGCAAGAGGAGCATCGTGCAAGCGAGCGCCGCCAACATCGGAGCGAGCAACGCATCCATACGTCCTCCTGCGCTTAGTCTCTCAAACGTCAATGGTCACGATCTTGCGAATCATCCACGCGGCGATCGTCATCATCACGGCTACGACCGCGAGGACGATCCATCCATACCATTCGGTGAACATCCGGCTCATGCGCTCGGGTTGCTGTTGATACAGCACGAAGCCGATGAAGATCGGCAGAAGTCCGACGACCCAGCCTTGCGCACGCCCCATCGACGTCAGTGCATCGATCTTGCCTTCGATATGCGCCTTCTCCTGCAGGGTCTTGGCCAGCGCCTCGAGCGTATCTGCGAGATTGCCCCCGACGCGCCGCGACACATTGATGGCTGTGTTCATGAGATCGATCTCGGGCGTCGCGATGCGTTTGCGCAGATCGGCGAGCGACTCGGCGAGCGGGCGACCGACGCGATACTCGGCGAGCACGATCGTGAATTCCTGGGCGAGCGGCGCCGGCTGGCGCGTCGCGAGCAGCTCCAAGCCCTTCGTCAGATTCGACCCGGCCCGTAACGCTGAAGCCAGCGCAAGTAGTGCGTCGGGCAGTTGATATACGAAACGTTGCCGACGTCGTTTCGCGAAGTACGCGAGCGCAAACCGCGGTCCGCACAACGCCGCAATAGCGCCGCCGACTGCACCGACCGGCCCAAGCGTTGCGTAGCCGAGCAAGCCAAGTACGCACGTGAGGACGAGACTGATTGCGAACAACGACTGCGGATTCGCGACGATGAAGTTGTGCTTGAGCCCGGCTGCAACGTAAGCGACGAATGCGCTTCGATAGATTGCGATTGCACGCCATAGGACGAACAACAGCAGGACGACTGCCAGGAAGACGCCCCCAACGAAGAGCTCGCGCGGCTCGGGGCCGATGAAATCGCTCATAAGCGCTCGCTCCGCGACGAACCGAAGATACTGCGATCCAGCACGATCCCGGCCTCGGACAGCTCTTCGTAGAACCGCGGGGCATGTCCGAAGCCGACGAATTCCCCCAAGATCTCCCCATTCGCGCCGACGCCCCGCTGCTTGAATGCAAACAAGGGCTGCGTGAGGATGACGTCGCCTTCCATGCCGTCGACTTCCACGATCGCAGTCACCCGACGGCGGCCGTCGCTGAAGCGCGTCTGCTGAACGATGATGTCGACGGCCGAGGCGATCTGTTCTCGGATGGCTCGAACAGGCAAATCCATGCCGGCCATGAGCACCATAACTTCGAGACGCGACAGCAGGTCGCGTGGTGAGTTGGCATGCCCGGTCGTCAGCGAGCCGTCATGACCTGTGTTCATCGCCTGCAGCATGTCGAGCGCTTCGCCGCCGCGGCATTCTCCGACGATGATGCGATCCGGCCGCATTCGCAGCGCATTGCGTACGAGATCGCGGATGGTGATCTCGCCGCGTCCTTCGACGTTCGGCGGACGCGCCTCGAGCGACAGCACGTGAGGCTGCGCAAGACGCAGCTCGGCCGCATCTTCGATCGTACAGATACGCTCGCTGGGAGGAATCGACTCCGACAATGCGTTCAGGAACGTCGTCTTGCCCGAGCCCGTGCCGCCGGACACGATGATGTTCTTTCGATACTGCACGCAGATCTCGAGGAAGGCCGCCATCTCCGCCGTGAGCGAGCCGATTTCGACCAAGCGATCCATCGAAAAGCGCTGCTTCGCAAACTTTCGGATGGTCAGAATGGGACCGATGAGCGATAGCGGCGGAATGATCGCATTCACGCGCGAGCCATCCGGCAATCTTGCATCGACCATCGGGACGCCTTCGTCGATGCGCCGTCCGAGCGGCGTCACGATGCGTTCGATGACGCGCATCAGCGAATCGGAATTGGTGAAACGATCCGGAACTCGGATGAGCTTGCCGTGGCGCTCGATGTAGATCTGATTCGGACCGTTCACCATGATCTCCGACACCGATTCATCGGCCAGATATGTCTCGAGCGGTCCGTAGCCCATGATCTCGGCGGTCATCTCCCGGACGAAACGCGCACGGTCGACGCCTTCCGGTAATTCGATTGCTCCGCTCGAGATGATCGACTCGATGGCAGAACGCGCTTCTCTGCGCAGATCGGCCTGCGCGAGGCTGTTCAGCGCGGTACGGCGAAACAGATCGAGCTCGCGCAAGACGAGCGCCTGCAGTTTTTCTTGCAGCGGACGCAGGTCCGGCAGGGTGCTCATTGTGGCGGCGATGACGGGCTCTTCGGGTTCTTTTTCACGCGCAGATGTCTGATGAATGACTGTTGTTGCAGCGTCAGGCGCGATAACGCCACGCCGATGCTCGACGATCCTGAGCTTGCAATCGCCGATTGTGAACGTGTCGCCCTGGCGCACCGGCGCACAGCGATTGAAAACGACGCCGTTGCGCTGCACCGAGTCCGCACCGAGCTCCCGCAATACGCTGTCCTCCTCGTCGATGCACAGGACGGCGTGTCGTTTGGCAACCGATTCGTGTCTGAGCCGAATGTCCGCGCCCAATCCCCGACCGATCGTGTAGTGACCGACCGGCAATCGGCGGCGTTGCACGGCTTCGCCCGGCACAATGCATTCGATCTCCAGCATCCCTGCCTCCCTTCTTCCCCCTCGAGCGCGTCAATCGTTGAGCTTGGGCTTGAGCGCTTCGTCCGATCTGCGCCTCAGCTCGTCGTATTGGGTCGCGGCATCGCGCACGGCATCATGCTGCGCATCGATGATGAGCGGCGTGACCAGCACGACGAGCTCGGATTGACCGCGCCGAAATTGCCGCGACTTGAAAAGCTCGCCGAGGACGGGAATCTGCCCGAATCCCGGCACTTTCACGACAGCCTTTGCATCCTCGGAAGAGAACAAGCCGCCGATGATCATCGTCTCGCCGGCCTGAACGTTCATTTCCGTGTTCGTCTTGCGGGTCGCAAACCCCGGAATGCCGAGCACTTGAATGCCCTTGTCGACGCTGCTGACCTCCACGCTGACCTTCGTGCGAATGAGCCCGGTCTCGTTCGCAAGCGGCTCGATCTTCAGAATGATGCCGAACTGCTTGAACAAGACATTCAACGCGCCGTCCTGATTCTGGACCGGAATCGGTACTTCGCCGCCGACGAGAAAATCCGCTTGACCGCCGCTGATGCATGTAAGCGTCGGTTCGGCAAGCAGGCGTGCATCGCCGTTGTTGACGAGCAGATTGACGACGGAATCGATCAACGTCGTCATCGCGAAGTAATGATTGTTCGTGCCCAGGTTCAACGGCAAACCTTCGAGCTCCGAGAGACCTTCCGGCACGAATCGGAAGTGCTCGTTCGTGACGAACTCATCCAACGTACCGAAGATCGGTCCTGCGGCCACGTCCGCCCAATCGATTCCGATATCGCGCAATGCCGATTTCTTGACTTCGATCAGTTTGGCTT
>DATCLP010000282.1:0-3147 GCA_036563855.1 Steroidobacteraceae bacterium
CTCTTGGAGCGCACGAAGACCACGTGCGCCGACCTCGTCGTCAAAGACACGCATCACCATTCGATCCTGAAGCGCACACTGATCACGAATACGGACTGGCATTTGATTCGAGGCTGCCCCGTCCCCCTGCTTCTGACGAAACCGAAGACGTGGACAAGTGCGCCGGTGCTGGCTGCTGCCGTCGATCCAGGTCACGTCAACGACAAGCCGGTCGTGCTCGACAACCGCATCCTCGAATGGGCTGCGAGCTTCCGCGATCGCCTGCAAGGGTCGTTACGAGTGATTCACGCGTACCTGCCTGCGGTGCTGGTGGCGGAGGCGGTCAGCGGCATGCCGGCGATGATGAACGTGCTCACCCCGAAGATGATGGCGGAAGAGCAGCAGAGGGCGCTCGACCGCGTCGTCGAGCTCGTTTCCCCTTACAACGTTTCACTCGAGAGCGTCACGGTGGAAATGGGCGTCGCATCCGAGGTGTTGCCGCGTTTCGCGGAAGAGATCGGTGCGGACATTCTCGTGATGGGCGCAATCTCGCGTAGCGGTCTGCAGCGCATCTTTATCGGCAGCACGGCAGAACGCGTGCTGGAGCACGTACCCTGCGACGTGCTCGTCATCAAGCCGCCGGATTTTGCGGCGAACCTGCCGTTCTGACCATCCGATCCGCGGTTTGCATGGCCGCAAGGCATGCGGCCATGAATTTAGCCGCTGTGAGACGGAGCACGAGGCGTCGCCTTCCGCGCGCTTCCAGTCCAAACTTCTCATCACTGGCGGGCCGTAACGAACGATTTGTCGCACGATGAGCACTGCTGTCGCCGAAGAACGAGAATTCGAAGTCGAGCACTATCGGCAGCCGCCCGAGCAGGTGCTCGCGAAGCTTGCGACAGATCCGAAGAACGGCCTCGCCTCTGCTGAAGCCGCACGGCGACTCGAGCAGTACGGACGCAACGAGCTCGTCGGCGAACGTCCCGTGCCGGGATGGCGCAAGTTCCTGCGCCAGTTCGAAGATGTGCTCGTCATCCTCTTGATCGCGGCCACCGTCATCTCGGTCGGTATCTGGTTCATCGAGCGGGACACGGAGCTTCCCTATGACGCGATCGCAATCTTTGCCGTCGTCTTGCTCAACGCCGTCATGGGATACGTACAGCAGACGCGCGCCGAGCAGGCGGTCGCCGCATTGCGACGAATTTCTGCAGCGCAGGCGCGCGTCGTGCGCGATGGGACGCGAAGGACCATTCCAGCCAGCGAGCTCGTACCCGGCGATGTCATTGCGATCGAGGAGGGCGACACCATTCCGGCCGATGGACGCCTGATTCAAGCGACCGCACTGCAAGTCGCCGAGGCTGCGTTGACGGGCGAAAGCCTTCCGGTCGCGAAAGAGGTCGCACCGATTGCGGAGACGGTGCCGCTCGGCGATCAGGTCAACATGGTGTTCAGCGGCACGTCCGTCACGTATGGCCGCGGACTTGCGGTCGTCACGGCCACGGGCATGCAAACGCAGATGGGCCGGATCGCCGGGATGCTCGGCGAAGCGAAGGATGCGCCGACGCCGCTGCAATTGGAGCTCGCACGCCTCGGCCGGCTGTTGGGCGCAATCGTCATCGTCATCGCGATCGTGATGATCGCGACGATTCTGCTCGTCAACGGCGTCAGCGGCGTTGCCTCGTTGTTCGATGTGTTCATCCTGGGTGTGGCGCTCGCGGTCGCCGCGGTGCCGGAAGGCTTGCCTGCGGTCGTCACTGCAGTGTTGGCGCTCGGGGTGCAGCGAATGGCCAAGCGCAACGCGATCGTGCGTCAACTCTCGGCGGTGGAAACGCTCGGATCCGCGAACGTCATCGCTTCGGACAAGACCGGTACGCTCACCAAGAACGAAATGACGGTGCGGACCGTCGTCACCGCGAGCGGGCGTGTGAACTTCGCGGGCACGGGTTATGCGCCGCAAGGAGAGGTCGAGTGGTTGCCGCATGACCCTGGCGAGGACGGTCTGGCAGCGCTGCGCTTCGAAGTCGAGCGTGCGCTCTCGGTCGGCGATCGCGCCAACAACGCCGTTCTGGAAGAGCGCGACGGCCGTTGGCTCATTCACGGCGATCCGACAGAGGGCGCGCTGATCGTCGCTGCCATCAAAGCCGGGCTCGAGCACGCCGAGCTCGAATCGCGGTTCGAGCGCGTCGGCGAGGTGCCGTTCTCGTCCGACCGCAAGCTCATGACGACGATTCATACCGACGCGGAGCGGCAGGAGCGTCTGATCGCGTTCACGAAGGGCGCACCGGACGTCCTGCTCGCGCGCTGCTCGCACTATCTTTGCGGCAATCAGGCGCTACCGCTCGACGACGAACGCCGCGCGCAGATTCGCGCGACGAACGAGCGGCTTGCCGGCGAAGCGCTGCGCACGCTCGGTGTGGCGTTTCGATCCCTGCCTCCGGATGCTCTCGAAGTCACGCACACGCACGAACAATTCGAATACGACCTCGTGTTCGCCGGGCTCATCGGCATGATGGACCCGCCCCGCGAGGAGGCGATGGCGTCCGTTGCCAGTGCGAGGAGAGCCGGCGTTCGTACGATCATGATCACCGGCGATCATCCAGTGACTGCCGCCGTGATCGCGCGCGAGCTCGGGATTGCGGACGAAGTGCATGCGCTGAGCGGCGCGGAGCTCGATGCGATGTCCGACGAAGAGCTGTCCCGCAAGGTGCTCGACACGAACGTCTATGCGCGAGTGAATCCGAGTCACAAGCTACGCATCGTGAAGGCGCTGAAAGACCACGGCGCGATCGTTGCGATGACAGGGGACGGCGTGAACGATGCACCGGCGCTCAAGGCAGCGGACATCGGCGTCGCGATGGGCATCACCGGAACGGACGTCGCCAAGCAGGCATCCGACATCGTGCTCGCCGACGACAATTTCGCCTCCATCGTTGCGGCCGTCGAAGAAGGTCGCGCGATCTTCTCCAACATTCGCAAGTTTCTGCGCTACCTGCTCTCGTCGAACATGGGCGAGGTGATGACGATGTTCTTCGGCGTGATGCTGGCAGGCGCAATCGGGCTGACGGCGGACGAAGACGGGCTCGTGCTGCCGCTGCTTGCAACGCAAATCCTCTGGATCAATCTCGTAACCGACGGTGCACCTGCGCTGGCGCTCGGCGTGGATCCCTC
>DATCLP010000283.1:0-2483 GCA_036563855.1 Steroidobacteraceae bacterium
GTATTGCGGACGCATTTCTCACGCACAACCGCCGTATCGTCGGCCGTTGCGACGACAGCGTCGTGATCGCCGGGCATCGGCCGTGTTTCGTTCGCCGCGCACGCGGTTTCACGCCTCGCGCAATCCGACTGACCGATACCAGCCCGACAGTGCTCGCGGTCGGCGCCTTCCTGAAGAACACCGTATGCGTAACTCGAGGGAACGAGGCATTCGTCTCGCAGCACATCGGGGATCTGGACGATCGCAATACATTGGCATTCCAAGAAGAGTCGATCGAGTGGTTGTGCCGAATGCTGGAAGTGAATCCGGCGCTCGTCGTGCACGATCTGCATCCGGACATGCCATCCACGCAGCTGGCGATCGAGATCGCATCGAAGAAATCGATCCCGACACTCGCGGTTCAGCATCATCACGCGCACGTCGCGGCGGTCGTCGCCGAACATCACTGGTGTGAGCCTGTGTTGGGCGTGTCGCTCGATGGCATCGGCTACGGCACCGACGGCGGCTCCTGGGGCGGAGAGCTGTTGGTCGTCGACGGCACAACCATGCGGAGAATCGGATCGCTTGCGCCGTTGCCGTTGCCCGGCGGCGATCGCGCGGCGCGGGAGCCGTGGCGCATGGCCGCCGCCGTGCTACATCGGCTGGGTCGCGGGAACGAGATTGCCGAACGATTCGCCAATCATGCGGCTTCGCTCTACATGGTGCAGTTGCTCGATCGCGGGATTCACGCGCCGCTCACGTCGAGCATGGGACGCGTGTTCGACGCCGCCGCAGCGCTGCTGGGAGTCTGCGAACGATCCGATTACGAGGCCGAAGCAGCGATGCGTCTCGAAGCGCAGGCGAGGCGTGCTCGCGTCGACTCCGTACCGGAGCTGTATCGACTGGAGGCGGATGGCGTGCTGGATCTCATGCCGTTGCTTGCGCGATTGGCAGATGGCTATCCCAACGTGCCGGAAGGCGCCGCGTTGTTTCACGCCGTTGTCAGCGCTGCCGTCGCCGAGTGGACGATCGAGGCTGCGGCACGGGAGCGGTTGTCCACTGTCGCGTTGTCCGGAGGCTGTTTCCTCAATCAGTTGTTGCAAACGCAGGTGGCTGTCTTGCTGGCCAAGGCCGGTCTGCGAGTGCTGAAACCCGAGGCGCTGCCGCCGAACGACGGCGCCATCAGTCTCGGTCAGGCGTGGGTCGGACAGCGAGCGATGCTTGCGAGGAGTATCTAACGATGTGTTTGGCAATTCCGGCGCGCGTCGTCGAAACGCGCGATGGCGATCGGGCCGTCGTCGATCTGGGCGGTGTGCGAAAAGAGATTTCCCTCGCGCTGATCGACGGTGTCGCGACGGGCGACTACGTGATCGTGCACGTGGGGTATGCGCTGCAGCGGCTCGATACGGCGGAGGCGGAACGCACGCTTGCCTGGTTCGCAGAGATAGGCGCCCAGGCTGAAGCTCAGGCGACGGAGGCCACGCCATGAGATATATAGATGAGTTCCGCAACGGCGAGCTGGCGAAAGGTCTTGCTGCCGCGATTCGATCCATCGCCGACCCGGCACGGCAATACCGGTTCATGGAGTTCTGCGGCGGGCACACGCACGCAATCTCTCGCTACGGCGTCGTCGATCTGCTGCCGCCCAACGTGCGGATGATCCACGGACCGGGATGTCCCGTGTGCGTGCTGCCCATCGGCCGCATCGACCAGGCAATTCGTCTGGCCACGCAACACGATGTGATCCTCACGACGTACGCCGACACGATGCGCGTACCTGCGTCCGAGCGGCTGTCGCTGCTGCGCGCGAAGGGGCTGGGTGCGGATATTCGGATGATCTATTCGACGCTCGATGCGCTTGCGATCGCGCGCGAGAATCCGGATCGAGAAGTAGTGTTCTTCGCGATCGGTTTCGAGACGACGACGCCTCCCACGGCTGCAGCGATTCTCGCGGCTCGGGCGGAAGGCCTGTGCAACTTCACCATCCTCTGCAATCACGTACTGACGCCGGCCGCGATGCACGCAATCCTTTCGGTGCCAGGCGAGGCGCTCGACGGTTTCGTCGGTCCCGCGCACGTGTCCACGGTCATCGGCAGCGCACCCTACGAGCCGTTCGCACGCGACTACGGGAAGCCCGTCGTCATCGCAGGATTCGAGCCGCTCGATGTGATGCAGGCCATTTACATGTTGATCAAGCAGGTCAACGAGGGCCGTGCGGCCGTCGAAAACGAATTTACGCGCGCGGTCACGCGCGAAGGCAATCGCAAGGCGCAGGCATTGGTGTCGAAAGTGTTCGAGCTGCGAGAGTCCTTCGAATGGCGCGGCCTCGGTTCGATTCCATCGAGCGCGCTCCGGTTACGCCCGGAGTTTCGAGCCTTCGATGCCGAGCAGCGTTTCGAGGTGCCCTATAGGAGTGTCGCGGATGTGAAGGCTTGTGCGTGCGGCGACATCCTGCGCGGCATCAAGCGGCCGACGGATTGCGCGATCTTCGGCACTGCCTGCAC
>DATCLP010000284.1:0-8331 GCA_036563855.1 Steroidobacteraceae bacterium
CGCCTCACGGTGCGTTTCGTCAACGAAGTGCTGAAAGCGCGCCAAAACTAAAGGCGTGCTCGATCTGCACGACTATGTCCTCGGTCCGCGTGCGGGATTCGTGACCCGCAGATAGAGGATGAGCGAGCCGAACAGCATCAACGCAAGCAACAGGCACGACGCAGCCCAGATGCGGTAAGCGGGATTCGCGATCGCCTCGGTCGTGCCCAAGATGAAATAAGGAATGACGCAGAGCGTTGCCCATGCATACGTGCGGCGCTCGTTACGCAGGAGTCCGCGCAGCGGTGCCCAAAGCGGCAGCGTGAGGACGAGCGCGGTGAGCATGCGTTCTGTTCCTGGCTCGATCGCGAGTTGCCAGGCGGCCACCAACGCGATCAGGCCGACCAACAGTCCGAGCACGATCGTCCTGACGTTTGCAGGATTCATGCAGCGCTCAGCGCGAGGCGGCTTTCAGCTTGCAGGCGAGCTCCGCGACGCGCCGACCGAGGAGCTGCGCCAGCGTCCGCTCGTCGTCGCTCAATCGTGGCGCACTTTCGTTTCCCGCGACGTGGCTTGCGCCATACGGAGAACCGCCGCCTTGCGTGCTCGTCAACGCGGGCTCCGTATAAGGTAGACCGACGATGTACATCCCGTGATGGAGGAGCGGCAGCATCATCGAGATGAGGGTCGATTCCTGACCGCCGTGCATCGTCTGGGTGGATGTGAATACGCCTGCGGGCTTGCCGGCCAGGACACCGTTCAGCCAAAGCGTGCTCGTGCCGTCGAGGAAGTGCTTGAGCGGCGCGGCCATGTTCCCGAAGCGAGTGGGGCTGCCGAGCACGAGCCCGTCGCATTCGATCAAATCCTGCGCCGTCGCATAGGGTGGTCCGTCGCTCGGGACGGGAGCTTGCGGCGGTTCGACGACCGTCGTCACCGGCGGAACCGTGCGCAAACGCGCCTGCGCAGACGGAACCGACTCGATACCGCGGCAGACGTGTCGTGCCAGCTCAGCGGTACTGCCTTTGCGGGAATAAAACAGAACCAGGATTTCCGTCACGCGCACAAACTCCAGGAGCGGTCGGACCCAGCGCGATTTGTTCGAGTGAATGTGGGAGTAACGCAACGCGCGCGAGCCACAATCGACCGCGGCATTGTAGTGGTGCGCGCCTTGACGGTGTAGAGCGGCGTTGCTACGGTCCGCCGCATTCCCATGACTCGTTTTACGTGGCGTCGCTGTCTTTTGGTATTGGTGTGCTGCGCACTCGGAGCTTGTGCGAGCGCACCCGTGCAAGAGATGAGCAACGCCCGGCAGGCCATTCGCGCAGCACGCGACGCAGGCGCCGAGAAAGTTGCGCCTGAACAATTCAAGGAAGCGCAAACTTACTTGGAGCAGGCCGAAGCGAGTCTACAAAACCGCAACTATCGCGAAGCGCGCCGGCAAGCCGTGGCAGCCAGAGGCAAGGCGGTCGAGGCGCTCGGCGCAGCTCAGGCGGCCAATCGACCCGATCCCGGGTGAGCGCTCCGTACCGCGTTACTCGTTCGGTCTGCCTTCCTCGCTCGTTCCTCCATGACTGCGCCCGTCGTCCGTCGCTGTTTCGTCTCGGGCCTTGTCCAAGGCGTGTTCTTTCGCGGTTCGACGCGTCAGCGCGCGATCGAGCTCGGTTTGTCCGGCTATGCCGTCAACCTGCCTGATGGGCGCGTCGAAGTGTTGATCGTCGGCGAACCTGAGCGTGCAGAGCGTCTCATCGAGTGGTTGCATCGAGGTCCGCCGGCAGCTCGCGTGAACAGCGTGGAAGTGCAGGAGCTGAAGCTCGAAGACTTGCCGAGCGTACCGACCGGCTTTTCGACGGGATGACCGTCCCCGGAGGGTGGACGGTCAGTCGTAGCGCCAGCGTTGCGCGAGGCGGCTGAGCACGAGATCCGAATAGTTGCGCCGGCCGACGCTGCCGTTGTAGCGCGCGAGCGCCTTGGTGTAGTCGCCTTTCTCGCGATCCAGATAGAACCGCAGAATCGTGCATCCCATCCGGATGTTCTGGGGGATGCGCACCAGCTCCGCATTCGTCATGCCGAGCTGGCGCGGCCAGAACGGCATGATCTGCATGAGTCCGACCGCGCCCGCGCTGGAAACCGCCCACCGGTCGAAGCGGCTTTCGACGTCGATGACGGCCATCACCAGGCCGGGCGGCAAGTTGAGCCGGCGCGCCTCGCAGTGCACGTGGTAGAGGATCTCGGCGCGCTCTATGGGATCTTTGACGAATCGCGCCAACTTCGGCTCCATGGCCGCGACCCAGACTTGCTGATCGAACTTGTCTTCGAAGCAACGGCTCTCCGACAAGGCCTGCTGGAGGAGGCGTCCGAGCTCGGGATCCTGCTGTCGATCGGCAAGCGCGACTGCCGGCGCGGCCAACACCGACAGTGCGGTCAACGTTCGAACCACTGAAACAATCCATTCGGGCATGGCGGGCGCATCGTGCTGTGGGCCGACTGCGGTTGCAGCGACATGCGTCACACCCACCCCGGTCGGCCAGGCGCGCGGTTGTACGTGGAATTCGCGCCCACCTATGATGTCAGCTCGACGCTGTCGGCGCACGGCCCGTTTGCGAATCGGAACTGCGCAGTTCCGCCGGCCGCTTTCCTAGCGTCGACCCATACCCGACCGGTCAAAAGGCCTCGTACTGCATGAGCGTTAATTCCGAATCCGAAACTACGGCCGAGGCCGCAAAGCCTAGCCGGGGCTTCTACTGGCTACCGAATCTGCTCACGACAGGGACGCTATTCGGCGGGTTCTACGCCATCGTGGCAGCAATCGACGGAAACTTCGCGCGCGCGGGCATCGGTGTGTTCGTCGCGATGCTGTTCGACGGATTGGACGGGCGTGTCGCGCGTTGGACGAACACTCAAAGCGACTTCGGCAAGGAATACGACAGCCTGTGCGACATGGTCGCCTTCGGGCTCGCGCCGGCCATTCTGGTCTACCAATGGGGCGTTGCGCGGATTGCCGACTACGGCCAGTTTTGGGGTCGTTTCGGCTGGATCGCGGCCTTCTTCTACGCGGTGGCAGCGGGGCTGCGGCTTGCGCGATTCAACAGTCGTGCCGCCGTCGTCGATAAACGCTATTTCGAAGGTCTGCCGAGCCCGTCGGCGGCAGGCACGGTCGCTGGATTCATATGGCTTGCGAGCGACGTCGACCTTGCGGGGTTGCCCGGCCTCGTGCTCGCGTTCGTCGTTTCGATCGTGATCGGGGCGCTGATGGTCAGTAAGTTTTCGTACTGGGCGGGCAAGGAGTTGAACGTGCGCGGACGTATCCCGTGGGTGTACGCGCTCTTGATCCCGCTCATCTACGTTTTGGTTTCGTTGGCGCCCGTTTCGTTGCTGGCTTTGTTCGGAAGCTACGCGATGTATGCACCGTTGTACTGGCTTCTTCGAAAGTTGAGGCGCCGGCGGCGCGATGCGCCTGCCGCTTCTTGATTGCGCCATCTTTCACACCGGTTGCTCATAAAGATCATCATGGATTCACGCCGTCTCGCTTACCTGCGCGCCATGGACATCGACGTCTGGGAGCGGCGCGATCGGGTCCCAACGCATTCGCCCTCCATCGAACCGGTAGCGGCGCGCCCCGAGCCGCAAGCCGCCGCTGCGCCGCAGGTCGGACGACTGGAGAACCATGCCGCTGGAATGGGTTGGGAAGCGCTCGAGCTGGCCGTGCGGAGCTGCCAGCGCTGTCCGCTCCACGCAACCCGCACCCAAGGCGTATTCGGTGTCGGTAATCGCCGTGCGAGTTGGTTCGTGATCGGCGAGGCGCCCGGCGCAGACGAAGATCGCCAAGGCGAGCCGTTCGTCGGGCGGGCGGGTCAGCTCTTGAACTCGATGCTGAAGGCCATCGGTCTGGCCCGCGAAGAGGTGTATATCGCCAACATCCTCAAATCGCGGCCGCCCAATAATCGCGATCCGCGCCCGGAGGAGGTTCGCGAGTGTATTCCGTACTTGTACCGGCAGATCGAGCTCGTGAATCCGAAGCTCATTCTGTGCGTCGGGCGCATTGCGGCACAGACGCTGCTGGGTACGGATACTCCGATTGGTAAATTGCGCGGGAAGCTGCACCATCTGCCGGCATTGCTGCCCGGCGGACAGCCGCGACCGATGGTCGTCACGTACCATCCGGCCTACCTGCTGCGCAGCCCGGCGGAAAAGCGCAAGGCGTGGAGTGACCTCGTGTTGGCGATGCAGACATTCGAGCGGCTGGGAGGCACCTCGACGTGAGTGCAGAGCTCGATCGCTCGAAAATTTTCCAAAGCGTGCGCTTCCGACCGATGAGCCTGGCGGACGTTCCGGCCGTCGCCATGGTCGAGCGCGCCTCGTACGCGTTCCCGTGGAGCGAGGGCGTGTTTCGCGACTGCGTGCGAGTGGGCTATTTCTGCCGCGTGATCGAAGCGGCCGGGGAGATCGGGGGCTACGGCATCATGTCTTGCGGCGCCGGAGAGGCGCACATTCTCAATATCTGCGTGCGCAGCGATCTGCGATCCGCCGGCATCGGTCGGCGGTTGATGGAATATCTGCTCAACCGTGCGCGCGAGCTGCAAATGCAGGAAGTGTTCTTGGAAGTGCGGCCGTCGAACACCATCGCAATCCGCTTGTACGAGCATCTAGGCTTTACGCGCGTCGGCTTGCGCAAAGGCTATTACCAAGCACCGGGCGGGCGCGAGGATGCGCTGGTGTACAAGTTGGTGCTGGAGCCGACGAAATAGGCTACAGGCTACAGGCGACAGCAAGGGCTCGGGGCTAAACCCCTGCACGTCAAGGCAGTGCAGAGCGAAGCGTGCCGGTGAGGGGAGTGCTGGTCCGCGCACAACGTGCGCCACCCCAGTTCAACCAAGTCTCAATTGTCCATTCTCAATTCTCAATTCGCGCTGTAGCCTCGCGTTGTGATTGCTCCCGAAGCGAATGACGAATCGAATCTTGCCGCCATCAGTTCGGAGGCCAAAGTTTCCGCGCTTCGCTCGCCGCTCGCCTACGACGAACGGACCGCAACCGTAAGCGCGATCGAAACGCATCATGCGTGGGTCTTTCTCACCGACGATCACGCATACAAGCTCAAGAAACCGATGCGCATGCCGGATCTGGATCTCTCCGATGTGGCGTTGCGGCACCACAATTGCTCAGAGGAGCTGCGCCTCAATCGGCGGTTGGCGCGGGACGTTTACCTCGATGTCGTGCCGTTGAAGATGAATACGGAAGGCACGCTTCGCATCGGCGGCGACGGAGTCGTCGTTGATTGGCTCGTGAAAATGCGACGTTTGCCGTCGGAACAGATGCTCGACCGCGCGATCGCTGAAAATCGAGCTCCCGCGGGGCGATTGGACGCGGTGGGACGTTTGCTGGCGGGCTTCTACCGCGAGCAGCAGAGCGTGGAGCTCGAGCCGCGCGATTACGCGGCACGCATACGTTCGCAGATCGAGCAGGATCGCGCCGAGTTGCTCGCCCAGGATCTTCGCCTTGATGCAAGACTCGTCGAGTCAGTCGCGGCCGCGCAAATCGCTGCCTGCGACAGAGTCGAACCGCAGTTGATGCAGCGCGCACGAGAGCGGCGCATCGTCGAAGGTCACGGCGACCTACGCCCGGAGCACATCTGTCTGACCGATCCGCCCTGCATCATCGATTGTCTCGAATTCTCTTTGGATTTGCGCACGCTCGACCCGGGCGAGGAGCTGGCATTCTTGTCGGTCGAATGCGAGCGTCTCGGCGACGGATCGCCGGCAGAAAAAATCTTGAGCGTCTATCGTGCCGAATCGAACGACCCGATTACGACGCAACTGCTCGATTTCTACCGCAGCCGTCGCGCTGTCGTGCGCGCCAAGCTGATGGCGTGGAACGTGCGCGACCCCGACTACGGAAAACGCAATAACTGGCCTGAGAAAGCGGAGGACTACTTGCAGCGCGCTCGACGGTACGCAATCCGAGTATTGGATGGCGAGGTGCGGCGCGGCGGTCGTACATGATCGACGTGCTCCGACACGTTCGATTCGGGTCGCTTGCGGTTAGCGGCTAGAACCCGTCTCGAGACCTTATGAGCGGTCGCTGGTCGCGTTTCGGTGCTACGGGAATGTCCTCGTTCAACGCCGCCTTCACCTGCGGGACACTCGAGACCAAGGTCCGCGTCGCAATTGCAGTGCTTTGATGGAAGCTGCCGGTCATACAAGCGTGCCGCGTTGGGAACACTTTCCGCACGAAGCGGACATGGGGGTGCGGGGCATCGGTTCCAGCCTCGCAGAGGCGTTCGAGCAGGGCGCGATTGCCATGACGGCACTCATCACCGATCCATCGACTATCGAGTCCCGCGAACGAGTGACGCTCGAGTGCACCGCGCCTGACGTCGAGCTGCTCTTCGCAGAATGGTTGAACAGCCTCGTATACGAGATGGCTGTTCGACACATGATCTTTGGCAAATTCGCCGTGAGCATCGAAGGGGATCGTCTGCGAGCCGACGCGTGGGGAGAACGCGTCGATGCGCGGCGCCATCATCCGGCGGTCGAAGTCAAAGGCGCGACCTTTACGGGCTTACGCGTTGCAAACGAATCGTCGCACTGGGTTGCGCAGACCGTCGTCGACGTCTGACTTTCGCTCGCAAACGTCTGCGCGCACTTTCACAACGCAGAGCATGCGTGCTTTCCGAGATGCCAACTATGCGTGCTCAATAGGGGATACCTCAGGTTGTCGCAGCTGTTCGTCGAGCCTTCAATAAGAAGCTGATAGTGCGCATCGAATTTGCTGCTAAATGAAGATCTTGCTAGCCATCGATGGCTCTCGATACTCGCTTGCAGCGACGCGCTTCGTGTGCGCATATCTTGCGCACCCTGGGAGGCGAGTGGACGTCGTACACGTGCTTCCGGCCGTAGCGACAGCAGGCCGCGAGCTCCCGAAGCGCCAGGAAGAAGCATTCCCGAGACATCAAAGGAACGTCGTGCGTGTTCCTGCAGACGTTCGTGCGTGGCTCGATCGAGCGGTCGAGCGTCTCGAAGCGCAGGGCTTCAAAGTGGGCACACTCGTGCGGCGAGGTCTGCCTACCCAGGTCGTTCCGGCGCTTGCGGTCAAAGGACGTTACGATATCGTCGTCGCCGGCGCGAAAGGGCGGAGCGACACGCCGGCGCTCCCACTGGGCAGCGTGGCGCTTGCAGTGTTGGAACAGGATACGGCCGCACACGTTCTTCTCGTGCGCGAACGCGAGCTGCGGAGGAAGAAGCAGACCACGAGCCGAATGCGGCCCTTCAATGCCATATTCGCCGTCGACGGATCTTCGCGCACGGAATCGGCTGCACGAACGTTCTACGAAATGTTCGACGCACCTCACCTCCAACCGTTCGCAGTGTCGGTGGCAGACGGACCGGATCGTGCAGCGTTGGCCGGGATGGATTCCGCCGATCGCAGACGGCTGCTCGAGCAACTGGATCAGACCGCAGTACATTGGGCGCGGACCGCGAAGACCTGGCTCGCGCGTCCGGGCGTGCGGCCGCAAGCGCGCGCAGTGCGCGGTCGACCGGCAGCCGCCATCATCGAGGAGGCGAGGCGCGTCGAGGCACGCTTGATCGTCCTCGGCTCGCGCGGCATCAAGAGCCCTGCAGGGTGGCCGCTCGGCAGCGTCGCGTTACAGGTTGCGCGCCACGCGCCTTGTTCGGTCTTGATAGTCCGTCAATCGAATGTCTGACGGCTGCTTCTTGCAACTGGCGAGATTTCAGTTCCGCTCGTGGATATCGCACTCTTCAATCGTCGTTCCGAATACGTGTGGGAGATCGAGCCGCACGGAGCCATGCGCGTGCCGGCAGTGATCTATGCGAGCGAAGCGCTCATCCGCGGCATGGACCAGAAGGTCTACGAGCAAGCGGTCAATGTCGCGACGCTCCCGGGCATCGTGAAAGCGTCGTATGCGATGCCGGATGCGCACTGGGGTTACGGATTCCCGATCGGGGGCGTGGCCGCGTTCGATCCCGACGCGGGCGGCGTGGTCTCGGCCGGCGGGGTCGGCTTCGACATTTCCTGCGGCGTGCGTTGCCTGCTGACCGGACTGACACGCCCCGAAATCGTGGCTGTGCAAAAAGAGCTGGCCGACCTGCTCTTCGATCGGATTCCGGCCGGTGTCGGAAGCACGGGTCTGATTCGCCTCGATGACGAGAAGATGGATGCAATGCTCAGCGGCGGCGCGCAGTGGGCCGTGCGCTCAGGCTGGGGCTTGCCGGAGGATCTCGAGCGCATCGAGGAGGGCGGGCGAGTGTCGGATGCAAGACCGGAATGCGTCTCGCAACAGGCGAAGAAGCGCCAGCGCGACGAGATGGGCACGCTCGGCAGCGGTAATCACTATCT
>DATCLP010000285.1:0-6356 GCA_036563855.1 Steroidobacteraceae bacterium
CGCACTTACGCGTGAGCGAAGCGGCACTCGAAACGACCGTGTTTCCGGACAGTCGCAGCGCAAAGCCGCTCGACGGACTGCTCCGCAAAGCGTGAGCACCGCGCTCGCCTGCGCGACGCTCGCAGCCCCTTCCATAGTCGAAACACGACCTGCAAGCCTGCACGAAGTGGACGCGCCTTCAATACCAGCGGTAGAGGCTTCGCCGGGGTGATCGTGCGCTATGAAGACGAGTACAACTACTACTACGGCGTACTCAAGGCCGACGGTCGCATCTCGCTTCGCAAGGTCGCGAACGGCACCGTCACAATTCTCGATGAAGCGGCCTTCCCCGTCGCGGCAAACGTATCGCACACGGTGCGCCTGGAAGCGGTGGGCTCATCGATACGGATGTACGTGGGCCGTTGGTTGTACCTCGAAGGCGAGGACGACGCATTACAAACCGGGAGCTATGGACTCATCACGAACGACGCCTCGGCCGACTTCGACAATGTCAAGGCGATCGGGCCATAAGTGGGCTCGGGGCTTAGGGCGCGGGACTCGCGATTCATCGGAGCGAACTCGCGCCTCGACGACAGCCTTAGGGCGACACCGTCGCCCTTCCTTTTTCCCTCTTCCTCTTCCCCGAAACGGTCCGGTGCGGCCCTCGTCAACATCGTGCTGACCTCTGCTCAGCAATTCTCCGCCGCCGGATCTCTATAATCGCGCGCGACCATGAGCCGCAATAAGCAGGTGCGTGCGTGCAGTCCATTATTTCAGTCTCGAATCTCGTCAAGACTTACGCAGGCGGATTTCAGGCGCTCAAAGGCGTCAATCTCGAAATCCGACGCGGTGAAATCTTCGCCCTGCTCGGCCCGAACGGCGCAGGCAAGACGACTCTCATCAACATCATCTGCGGCATCGTAACGCCGACTTCCGGCACCGTTCTCGCCGACGGTCATGACATCGTTCGCGACTTCCGCGCGGCGCGCTCGAAGATCGGGCTGGTCCCGCAAGAGCTTGCGACCGAGGCGTTCGAAAGCGTCTGGGCAACGGTGAAGTTCAGCCGAGGCCTGTTCGGCAAGCCGCCGAACGATGCCTACCTCGAGAAGGTACTGCGAGATCTATCGCTGTGGGACAAGAAGGATTCCAAGATCATCGAGCTGTCAGGCGGTATGAAACGCCGCGTATTGATTGCGAAGGCGCTGTCGCACGAGCCGCAGATCCTGTTTCTCGATGAGCCGACGGCAGGGGTAGATGTCGAGCTGCGCCGGGGCATGTGGGACATGGTGCGCTCGCTCCGCGAGAACGGGGTCACCGTGATTCTGACGACTCACTACATCGAAGAGGCCGAGGAGCTGGCCGATCGCATCGGCATCATCAACAAAGGCGAGATCATTCTCGTCGAAGACAAGAGCGTCCTGATGCGAAAGCTCGGACGCAAGCAGCTCACGCTACATCTGCAAGCGGCCCTCGAACACATCCCGCCGCAACTAGCCAATCGCAATCTCGAGCTCACCGCAAACGGCACGCAGCTCGTCTACACGTTCGACTCGCAGAGCGACTCGACGGGCATCGCAAGCCTGCTGCGCCAATTGAACGAGCTAGGCATCGACTTCAAGGACCTGCACACCGAAGAGAGCTCGCTCGAGGAAATCTTCGTGACCTTGATCGGAGGCAAGCGATGAACACCTACGCCATCCGAGCCATCTATCTTTTCGAAATGGCGCGCTGGTTTCGCACGCTCGTGCAAAGCGTCGCCTCGCCTGTGATTTCGACGTCGCTCTACTTCGTTGTGTTCGGCGCAGCGATCGGATCGCGCATCGCGGAAGTGGATGGGGTCAGCTACGGCGCATTCATCGTGCCGGGACTCATCATGCTGTCGATCCTGACCGAAAGCATCGCGAACGCGTCCTTCGGTATTTACATGCCGCGTTATGCAGGCACGATCTACGAAGTGCTGTCAGCGCCGATCTCGGCCTTCGAAATCATCATCGGGTACGTCGGCGCGGCCGCCTCGAAATCGATCATGCTCGGGCTCATCATCCTAGTCACGGCACGCGTCTTCGTACCGTTCGAGATCGAGCATCCGTTCTGGATGGTCGCGTTCCTCGTGCTGACGGCCGTCACGTTCAGTCTGTTCGGGTTCATCATCGGTATCTGGGCGAGCGGTTGGGAGAAGCTGCAGATCGTCCCGATTCTGATCATCACGCCGCTCGCGTTCTTGGGCGGAAGCTTCTACTCGATCAGCATGCTGCCGCCGCTCTGGCAGAAGATCACGCTGTTCAATCCGGTCGTCTATCTGATCAGCGGCTTCCGCTGGAGCTTCTATGGAATCTCCGACGTCGCGGTCGGAATCAGTCTGGGCATGACGATAGTGTTCATGGTGGCGTGCGTGGCCGTCATTTATTGGATCTTCAAGACCGGCTACAGACTCAAGGCCTGACCAGGCCGAATTGAGAATTGAGAATTGAGAATTAATTGACTATTGACAATGGACAGTTGAGACAACGAACAAGGCGACCGGGAATCAGTTGAAAGTTGACAGTTGATGGCGAAGAACGCCGATTGGGAATTGACAATTGACGGTGAACAATTGACAACGACGGGAATGATCTGCGCCAACGCGCGTCTTAACCGTCGCTGAGGCCTGGCCTCGAACCGGAGCCCAGTGCCCAGAGCCATTTCTTTCCTGTAGCCTTTAGCCTTTCTCGCGATTCGGAGTCACTGATGCGAACGTTCCTTGCAGCAGCTTTGGCACTTTTCGCCTTCATTCCCCCCGCCGCGCCGGCTCAACAGCAGTGGATCGAGGGCAAGCATTACTTCCTGATTCGGCCGGCTGCCCCGAAGAGCGTGCCTGCTGACATAGTGGAGGTTGCCGAAGCGTTCTCATACGGCTGCCCGGCCTGTTATTCCTTTCATCCGCTCGCCAAGCAGCTGGAAGCGACGCTGCCGAGCAACGCGAAGTTCATCTATCAACACGCCTCGTTCAACAAGGCCGAGAGCTGGCCGTTGTTCCAGCGGGCGTTCTTGACGGCCGAAGCGCTCGGAATCCGCGAGAAGACCCACGATGCAATGCTGCGCGCCATTTGGGAAACCGGCGAGCTTGCGGTCGTCGATTTCAAGACGAATCGGATAAAGAATCCGCAGCCGACAATCGAGCAGGTCGCCAAGTTCTATGAACGCACCGCAGGCGTCAAAGCGGCCGACTTCATCGCCGCCTCGAAATCCTTCGGCATACAAGCCGCCATCAATCGCACCGAGAATTGGCTGCGCGCTGCGCGTATCGACTCGACCCCGACGATCGTTGTCAACGGCAAGTACCGCCTGACCGTCCAGTCCGCAGGCGGCGTCGACCAGATGTTCGAGCTCGTGAACTACCTGGTGAAAAAAGAGAGCGCCGGGCAGTAGGCCGTTGAAAAGGGCGCTGGTTTCTGGGCACTGGGCTCAATATTTTTGGTACGGCCCCGCAAACGGCACCTGCCCCACGCCCGGCTTGGAATAATCGCACACGCCGTTCGGAAAGATGGCCTTCATACGGCGCTGCTGCTCCTGCGTGAAGCGCACGGCGTATTCGCTGAAGTCGATCGGTTTCAACTGACATTTCACGACGTCGTTGGCGAGCGGTGCACCGGCAACGAGCCGTGGCTCGCTGTGAACGGGATACAGCGTGTTGCACTTGCCTTTGCTGTCGAACGTCATTCGCTCGACGATCTTGTTGCCTTCGGAATCCCAGCAGGCATCCACCGCTTCTTTGGGCTTGTGCTTGACCACTTTATCGATCGAGAGCGGCGCCGGATCCGCAACGATGGCGTCCAGCCACGCAGTCATCGTCGTGAGCGAGATTGCCGCCAGATCGACGCGGCTGCCCTGCTGCGTCGCTTGCGCCTGCGCACGCTCGCGCGGCGGACCCACCCAGATCACATGATTGTCGGAACGGCCGTTCGCCTTCTCGAGGCGCGCACGAATCGTGAAATCGCGGTGTCGATCGTGGATGTCGCCGATCGCATCCGTGTAGGGACGCCAATTGATGATCGGCACGAGCGCGAGCCCGCCGCCGCCTGAATTCATGAGACCGCTCGCATAGAGCGCACGCAGCGCGATCGGATCGCCGACCGTACGCTCCGGAATGAACCCGCCGTCGATGTCGTTGCCGCCGATACGCTCGTTCAAGTCGAGGAACTCGTCGACGGTGATTGCGCTGCTATTGAGAGCCGCAAGGCCATATTGAATACCGACGTTATCCTGCGGGCGGCGCGCGAAGCCGGTCTTCGGGTCGCGGCCGTAGATATTCACGCGCATCTCTTGAACGGTGCAGCGCGCCCCTTTCGGATTGTTTATCGGGTGATACACCTTGGACTCGTCTTTCAACGCGCAACCGCGGACATTCGTCGCTGTGAGCACAGGTACGAACGAACGCTCCCATGCAGCGCACGTGCCTCGCGTGTAACCTTCGACCGTCTGCTTCTTCTCGTCCGTCCAGACAGCCGGGTCTGCCTTGCGCCAGTAGTTCTGCAGCAGCCCGCAATCGGCCGTATGCAAGCTCGAGTCCGGATACGCAAGGCTCGGCTGCAGGCCGTCGAGCAAGCCCGGATACATTTGCGCGATCAAGAGCTGCTGAATCGCGCCGCCCGAACCGCCATTGCCCACGGTCCACTTCGGCACGCCATAGCGCTCGATGAAGTACTCTTTGAGCATCATCAAGGTTTCGCCTTGGAGCACTGCATTGCTGTGCAATTGATTGACGAGCTCGGTAGCGATCATGAAGGCGAAACCGCGTGACAAGTACATGTGATTGAGCGCCGACCTCGCCTCGTTAGTCCCTTGGTTGTATTGCGTTCCCGAACCGCCGCCGAAGCTCACGGCGAGTCTGCCGTTCCAGCCGGGACCGGGCTTCCATGCGTCGCTTGGCGTACCGTCATCGAGGATCGCAATCCGATAGATGCTGCGATTGATGGTTCCGGAATCGACACGAACGATGTATGGCACGGTCTTGCCGTCGATCGTCGTCGTTGTCGCCAAATCGGCTGGACGTTCCCCGGCAGGCAGCGGTTTGAAGGTGTTGTCGGTCGCCCGGTAGAAGTACTCGATCTTCTGCTGCGCCGAGCAGTTCGCATCGAGCGGCTCGCCGAGGCCGGACTCGACCGTGCGGCACTCGTACGGCGTGAGATGCGGCCCCGACAGAATCGGTCCGGTAATCGGATAATTCGTGAGCGTCAGCTTCGCTTCCGCGTAACCCTCGGCTTGTGCCGCTGCAACGAGCTCGTTTTCGCCCAAGCGCAAGCTGTCGACGAGACCGCGAAACTTTCCAGGCTCGCCCTGCTGTGCAAACTTCGCCGTCACGTCTGTCCCATTGAGTGTGACTCGCAATTGCGAAGCTCGCGTTACGCCCGGCGCCACCACTTCGACCAACGCATCTCCCCCGCTCACGAACTCTGGCTTCGAGGAGAGAACATTGATCTTGATCTCGGCACCCACAGCCGCAGTGCCGACAAGCGCAAGGACGAGCGTACCCAATGACACGACGACAGTTTTCATGTTCCCCCCCCCCCGACGAGCCGGTGTTCTTTGCTCAAGGCTACAGGCAATGAAGACAAAGTGACTGCAAAGAAACCTGAGGGCTCGGGACTTGGGGCTCGGGGCGTGGGCCTGGACAATGACCATTCCCTCCCCCGCGAAGGGGAGGATCAGAGTGGAGGCAAGCAAACCCGTGATTCGCGACCAGTGACTCGTCGTGAATCCGTGAGTAATGAGTCGTGAGGAGTACAGCAGCGTGCGCTTCGCGCGCCCTACCTACAGCCTTCAGCCTCGTGTTTCAGCCGATCGCCACTTTCATGATGTTTTGCTTGTCGCCCAACAAACTCCGCAGCTCCGTCACGGCGATCCGAGCAGCGCCGGTACGATAGAGATTGGGTTCACGAACAAAGCCGAGCGACGTGCCGTTGAGCTCGACCGCCTGCACACCGTAGCCGACACTTCCGATTTCGTATGTGATCTCGAGCGGCTTGCCGAACAGCTCGAGCTCGACGCGCAATCCATCCAGCGTAGGCGGAATCACCGGATCGAGGCTCAGCGCATCTGCCTCGAGATTCAACCCCAAGAAGCGACGCACGATCAGTCCGATCGCAATACCTGCTCCGCTCGAGTACACGCGCCATCCGCCATCGAGCCCGACCGTGCCGAGCCTGATTCGCTCGTATTGCGCACTCGCTTGGTAGCGATCTTCAAAAGCCGCATCGGAGCTCGAGTAGTAGCAATTCGCTTGCCGCAACGTCGCTTGCGGCACGAGCCTGCGAATGCCGATCGGATTCGCCAAGCAAAGAGCTCGGAAGAATCGCTCCGCCTCGCCGAGATGCGCGAGCGCCTGCACGTAGCGCAGA
>DATCLP010000286.1:0-4952 GCA_036563855.1 Steroidobacteraceae bacterium
TCGTCTCGGGCAACATGGCGTTGCAGCCGGCAATTCGCCACTTCAACGTGGACCTCAGCCTGGGGCCGTTCTCAGGCGCACAGCGCATCCACGACACCGGCCTCTTCATCGGCTGTCACGCCAAGCCGCTCGCAGAATCGAGGGTGCAACGACTCGTGGACATCGTACTCGAGTGCTTGCGGGATCACTCTTCATGACCGAAAGGTTCTCGGATTATTCCTGCTTTCGAGATGCCGCTGTCGGAATAACCGGACATCGCGGCGTGCTGGGTCGGCTCTTGTACGAGCGCCTGCGGGCAAACGATGTTGCGGTCGAAGCTTACGAGGGCGACATCAACCACGCCGCGACTCTGCAAGAGTGGTTTCGACGGCGAAGCCTGCGCTTTTTCTTCCACTTCGCCGCGATCGTGCCGATCGTGCGCGTCGACGCCGATCCCATCAAGGCCTACGAAACGAATGTGATCGGCGCGTTCAACGTGTGTCGCGAAATTCTTCGCACCCAGCCGCAATGCTGGCTGTTCCATGCGTCGTCGAGCCATGTCTATCGGCCGACCAGCGATGCATCGCCGATCCCCGAAGACGCCGAGCTGGCGCCGCAGACCTTTTATGGCGTTACGAAGCTTGCGGCCGAACGCGTCATCGAACCGTTGTTGCAACGAATGTCGGCTCCTTACTGCATCGGACGCATCTTCAGCTTTTCGCACGAGACCCAACAGGAGCCCTACCTCGTTCCGAGCCTGCGCAAGCGGATTGCCGAGCTACGGGACGGGGAAACATTGACGGTAACGAATCCTTCGGCAGTGAGGGACATTCAAGATGCCGAAGGCATCATCGACTGTATCCTCCACCTGGCAAGCAAGCAGGCGGTCGGTATCGTGAACATCGGCACCGGCGTCGGAACGAGCGTGAGGCAGATCGCCGCACGGATTGCACGCGAGCTGAACAAGAACATTCGCATCGACGGTGTCGACCGCGATATGCCGGGTGCGTTGATCGCGGATACGAGCAAGTTACAGCACCTGCTTTCGAAGTGAGGTCGAGCGTGACTCCACGACCATCGGTCTCGATCGTCATTCCGACTTTCAACCGATCCAAACTTGTATCGCGGGCCATCGACGCCGCGCTCGCTCAAACCGTTCCCGTTGAAGTCGTCGTTTGCGACCACGGCAGCACCGATGCCACGCCGGAAGTCGTCGGGCGGTACGGCGATCGCGTTCGGTATGTGCGACGCGAAACGGACCGCGGACCGATCGCTTGTTGGCGTGACGGAATCGAGAATGCCTCCGGCAAGCTAGTCAATATCACCTATGACGACGACTGGCTCGAACGGACGTTCATCGAAGAGACGCTTGCGCTGCTTCGAGACGATGTGGCGTTCGTCTACACGCGTGCCCGCGTGTTCTCCGCCGAGAATCAGCCCGGCCGCGTACTGTTGGAGCACCCTGCAGGTATCCGTCCGATTCGCGACATCGTGGAATACTTGCTGCGCGCGAAACTCACGATCAGCCCGGGTTGCGCGCTCTTTCGGCGACGCGATGTCCTGGCGAATTTGTTGCCGGAAGTCCCGGGAGCTCGCGGAATCTACGGGAAGAACTCTGGCGTCGGCGAAGACCTGCTGCTCTTTCTGTTGACCTCGCTCCATTACCCGCACTACGCGCACATCCCGAAGCCTTTGGCCAACTTCCTGGCGCACGAGTCGAGCATCACGATCAATGCGACGACGACCGGAAAAGCGCGCGAGCTAGCGGATGCATACTCGGTCGCGAAGCAGTACTACCTGCAGCAACCGGGGAGCTTCCCGGTGCAATCCGGGTTCAAGCGGTGGCTCGCGAAGCGCAGATGGAAGAAGGAAAGCCGCAAAGCGCCGACGATTCTGTCTTAGGACGGTTCGGGCTGATTCTCGACGTACCACCGATACGTTTGCGCAATACCTTCGCGTAGCGAAATCTTCGGCGACCACCCGAGCGCCCGCAAGCGGCTCACGTCCAGGAGCTTGCGCGGCGTGCCGTCGGGTTTGGACGTGTCGTATCGCACTTCTCCTTCGAACCCGACGATCTCGGCTGTGAGGCGGACGAGATCGGCGATCGTAATGTCTTCTCCCCAACCGACATTGATCGGCATCGGATCGTCGTAGATCTCCATGAGCCTGACGCAGGCATCTGCGAGATCGTCGACATGGAGGAACTCGCGCCGCGGCGTGCCGGTACCCCAGACTTCGACGACCGGCGACCCCGTCGCTTTTGCCGTGTGCATCTTGCGAATCAGTGCAGGCAGCACGTGCGAATTTTGCAGATCGAAGTTGTCTCCGGGCCCGTACAGGTTCGTGGGCATGACCGAGATGGCATTGAAGCCGTATTGCGCACGATACGCCTGACACATCTTGAGCCCGGCGATCTTGGCGACCGCATACCACTCGTTGGTCGGCTCCAACGGTCCCGTGAGCAAGCATTCCTCCAGCATCGGCTGCGGGGCGTGTTTAGGGTAGATACAGCTGGAGCCTAAGAACAGGAGCTTACGAACGTTCGATCGATAGGCCGCATCGATGACGTTCGTCTGGATGAGCAGGTTGTCGCGAATGTAATCGGCGGGATAGGTGCTATTCGCGTAAATGCCGCCCACCTTGGCGGCTGCCAGAAACACGTATTCGGGCCGATGCTCCTGGAAGAATCGATCGACTTGCGACTGATTGCGAAGATCGAGCTCGTCGCGGGTACGCACGATGAGGTTCGTGCAGCCTTGTGCCCGTAAGCGGCGCACGATCGCGCTGCCAACGAGCCCCCGATGGCCGGCGACGAAAATCTTCGAATCGTTATTCATGGTTGCGGTAGGTCCTGTAGCCCTCGCGCGCGATCAGCGCATCGCGCCGCGCCGCCTCCAGGTCGGCAGCCACCATCTCGTCGATGAGCTGCGAAAAAGACACTTCCGGCTGCCAACCGAGCTTGGTTCTCGCCTTCGTCGCATCGCCGAGCAGCGTGTCGACTTCGGTCGGACGGAAATACCGGGGATCCACGCGCACGACAGTACGCCCCGTATTTGCGTCCACGCCGACTTCGTCCACGCCGCTGCCGCGCCACTCGATGCGCATATCCAAGCGGGCGCCGACTTGTTCCACGAACTCGCGAACAGAATGCTGCTCGCCGGTCGCAATAACGAAATCGTCCGGCTCGGGCTGCTGCAGCATCAGCCACTGTGCCCGTACGTAATCGCGCGCGTGACCCCAATCGCGCAATGCATCGAGATTGCCGAGGTAGATGCAGTCCTGAATCCCCTCTTTGATGCGTGCCAAGCCGCGCGTGATCTTCCGGGTGACGAACGTTTCGCCGCGAATCGGCGATTCGTGGTTGAAAAGAATGCCGCTGCAAGCGAACAAGCCATACGCTTCGCGGTAATTCACAGTGATCCAGTGTGCGTAGACTTTCGCGGCTCCGTACGGTGAGCGCGGATAGAAAGGCGTCGTCTCCCGTTGCGGGATTTCTTGGACCTTTCCGAACATCTCCGAGGTCGATGCCTGGTAGAACCGGGTTTTGTCCCGGAGGTTGAGAATCCGGATGGCTTCCAAGATACGCAGCGTGCCCAGCGCATCGGCATTTGCCGTGTACTCGGGCGTCTCGAACGACACCGCGACGTGACTCTGCGCAGCGAGGTTGTAGATCTCATCCGGCTGCACCTGCTGCACGATGCGGATGAGATTGGTGGAATCCGTCAGATCGCCATAGTGCAGACGTAGCCGCAGGTCCGGCTCATGAGGATCCTGGTAGAGGTGATCGATGCGCTCAGTATTGAAACTGGATGAGCGCCGCTTGATGCCGTGGACCTCGTATCCCTTCTGCAAGAGAAATTCGGCCAGGTACGCGCCGTCCTGTCCAGTGATGCCGGTAATCAGTGCGACCTTTGGCAAATCCGGTACCTCTCTGAGCTTTCGGGCGGGACGAGCCAGAGTTTATCAGGCCGGCCCACCAAGCCTGATGAAACTCGCCGCGATGCGGGACACGCCGCGACTCTCGAGAGGGGACGCGAGCGAGAATGTGGCCGAAGGCCGTCCGCCTAATCCGACAGCCGCAACGAGAGGCTGCGGCTCAGCCCACGGCGGGCGAATTGCCGTTCCGCCTCTCGTTCGAGAAACGATTCACTGTGCGTCGCTCCGCCGCACTGATTCGTCCCAGCCTCTCCAGGCGCGCTTCGATGCCGGCCAGCGTCCTGCCGAACTCCCGCGCAAGCTCCGTCGGCTTGCGCCCACGGTCGAATTCAGCAATCAATCGTCGATCGTCCTCTTCGCTCCACGGCTTGCCGACATTGGCCGGCAGATCCGGACGCGGCCGAGTCTTCGTCTCCGCGGGCGACTTGAAGCGCTCGAGCGCTGCATACAGTGCGCGAACGACATCGGCGTGTTGATACGGACTATCGGGTGCAGCTACTTCGCCGGTGAATGGATTGACGCCTTTTGCCAACGCGGACAGGATTGCAACGACTCTCGAATCGTCCATGGAGTGCCTCCTTGCAGAATCGGTGGAACGAACGCCGAAACATTAGAGCAGTCGCGCGGCAGGCTTCGTGGTCGAATTTCCGTGCATTCGCCGAGTAATGCATGCAATGCACGCGCACGCCCCCCGGATTCGGCGTTGACCTAACTCCCAAACGAGCGTCGATTTCAGCATGCGGTCCTTCCTTTCACTGATCGTCTTCCTCATCGCGGCCCTCGTCGTCGCCTCGGCGCTCACGTATCCCGCCTGGCTGCTCGTCGGGCTCGTGTCCGATCAGCCGATTCATCGCGTCATGCACCGCATCGCGATGCTCGTCGCCTTCATCGGCCTGATCTTCATCTTCAAACGCTGGCGCGTCGCCAACAAAGCAGCGCTGGGCTACGGCTTGCCGAACGCGCAGTTCTTCCGCCAGCTCGCGATCGGTCTCGTCGCCGGCGCCGCCGTCATGGTGCCTCTCTTGCTCACGCTGTTC
>DATCLP010000287.1:0-5692 GCA_036563855.1 Steroidobacteraceae bacterium
CGGTTGTGCCGCTTTGAGCAGCTCGCTGAAGGCCTGCGCAACTTCGGCATCGCCTTGCACGTGGATGGCGCCGCCGCGTACGGCGGCTTCAGGCGTCGAACCGACCAAGCGCAAGAATGCGAGCGGCGTGCCTCTGAGCGAGGCTGCAGGAGGATCCGAGTCGGTCGTATCGATGCTCATACGTTCGCCGTCGGAGCGGAAATACAGATCCAACGGCAAACCCGTCATGTGCAGCGCAAGCACTTTGCCCTCGAGCTGCTTGCAAAGTTTTCGGGCGACGGCAGAGCCTGCGATGTTGCGGTTCAAGACCGATTCGAAGGGCGAAAGACGCATAACGACCGATTAGAGCTTCCAACCTCGATGCAGCGCGACGATGCCGCCGCTCATGTTGTGATAGCGGCATTGCTCGAATCCCGCCCGACGCATCATCTCGAGGAGCTGTTCCTGTTTCGGAAACTTGCGGATCGACTCCGCGAGGTAGCGGTAACTTGCGGCATCTTTGGCGACGACCTGTCCGAGCCAAGGCAGCACGGTGAACGAATACGCGTCGTAGATCGGCTTGAGGCCGGGCACGACCGGATGCGAAAACTCGAGCACGAGCAACTGGCCGCCGGGTTTGAGGACGCGATACATGGAGCGCAACGCGGCATCTCTGTCGGTGACGTTGCGCAACCCGAACCCGATCGTAACGCAGTCGAAGCTCGAGTCCGGAAAGGGCAGACATTCCGCATTTGCAATCGCAAATCGAACGTTCCCGACGAATCCGCGATCGATCATGGCATCGCGGCCGTGCGAGAGCATTGCGTAATTGATGTCGGTGAGCACGACGAGACCCGAGGAGCCGACTCGCTCGGCCATGCCGGCGGCGAGATCGCCGGTGCCGCCGGCGACGTCGAGCGCACGCTGGCCGGGTCGCAATCCCGTTTGCGACAGCGTGAAACGTTTCCAAATCCGATGAACGCCCGCCGACATGAGGTCGTTCATCAGGTCGTAGTTGCTGGCGACGGATTCGAACACGGCGCGTACTCGCGCCGCCTTTTCAGCCACAGGCACTTGTTGAAAACCGAAATCGGTCGTGCGGGTCCCGTTGTCGTCTTGCGTGCTCATGGCCGGCGCATTGTACAGCTATAGGCTGAAGGCTGAAGGCCGAAGACTGAAGGTCTCGGCCGGCGCGCGCCGGAGGAAATGCGATCGGCAAATTGTTAGCGCCGCGCCGTTGTGGGTGTGGGGTAGGGGATGCCGAGCTCTTTCAGCCGTTCGAGGTAGCGCTGCCATTTCTGTTCGCGCTGCTCGCCCAGCTCGCGCAAGTAGCTCCACGAATAGAGTCCCGTGTCGTGGCCGTCGTCGAACACGAGCTTGATGGCGTAGTTGCCGACGGGTTCGACGCGAACGATTCCGACCTCGTGCTTGCCGATCTGCAATGTTTCCTGCCCCGGACCATGCCCGCGCACCTCCGCCGACGGCGAGTAAACGCGCAAGTACTCGAACGGCAGCTCGAACTTCGCACCGTCATCGAACACGACTTCGAGAAGACGGGATTTGGTGCGGAGTTTGATGGAGGTGGGAGTGGGCATTGCTAGGGGCTCTGGGCGTGGGGCTTGGGGCAAAACGCGCGAGCGCGAGTAAAGAGCGCAGGCTATGTGCATCCCCTCATCCGGCCTTCGGCCACCTTCTCCTCCGAGGGAAAGGGAACATGGCGCGCACTCTCGCGCTAGTCACAATTCTCAATTCTCCATTCTCAATTCTGACAGCTACAGAATGTAGCGCGTCAGATCCTCGTCTTTCACCAGCTCGCCCAGGTGCTGATCGACGTACGCGGCGTCGACGACGACCTTCGTTCCGGAGCGATCCGCCGCCTCGTACGAGATCGACTCGAGTAGGCGTTCGAGCACGGTGTGGAGGCGCCGGGCACCGATGTTCTCGGTGCGTTCGTTGACGTGGAACGCCACTTCGGCGATGCGCCGCACACCGCTCTCAGTGAATTCGAGTTCCACGCCTTCGGTGGCAAGCAGCGCCTTGTACTGCGTGCAGAGCGAGGCATCGGGTTCGGTGAGGATTCGAATGAAATCCTCGACCTTGAGTGCGTCGAGCTCGACGCGGATCGGGAAACGGCCTTGCAGCTCCGGAATCAGATCCGACGGCTTCGACATGTGGAAGGCGCCGGAGGCGATGAACAGGATGTGATCGGTCTTCACGACGCCGTACTTGGTGTTCACGGTGCTGCCTTCGACGAGCGGGAGCAGGTCGCGCTGAACGCCCTCGCGCGAAACGTCGGCGCCGTGCGCTTCCTGACGGCGGGCAATCTTGTCGATCTCATCGATGAAGACGATGCCGTTCTGTTCGGCGTTGCGCAGCGCGGTCGCCTTCAGCTCCTCTTCATTGATCATTTTCGCGGCTTCTTCTTCCGTGAGGAGCTTGAGCGCCTCGCGCACTTTCACTTTACGTGTGCGAGTGCGCGTGCCGCCGAGGTTGGCGAACATGTTCTGAAGCTGCTGCGTCAAGTCCTCCATGCCCGCGGGGGCCATGATCTCCACGCCGAAAGGAATCGCGCGCACTTCGATCTCGATCTCGCGATCGTCCAACTGCCCTTCGCGGAGCATCTTGCGGAATTTCTGACGCGTCTCCTGATCGCGCGGCTGCGTGTCGGTCTCGTGCAAGAAACCGATCGACTTCGGACGCGGCAGCAATGCATCGAGAACGCGCTCTTCCGCTGCGTCCATCGCGCGATGACGGACCTTTTCCATCTCCTGCTCGCGCGTCATCTTCACCGCGATGTCCATGAGATCCTTGATGATGGAGTCGACTTCGCGACCGACGTAACCGACCTCGGTGAACTTCGTCGCTTCGACTTTGATGAACGGCGCATTGGCGAGCTTCGCGAGGCGCCGTGCGATCTCGGTCTTGCCGACGCCCGTCGGACCGATCATGAGGATGTTCTTCGGCGTGATTTCCGCGCGCAGACGTTCGTCGACTTGCATGCGCCGCCAACGATTGCGCAAGGCGATGGCGACCGCGCGTTTGGCGGCGGTTTGCCCGACGATGTGTTTGTCGAGCTCCTGGACGATTTCGCGGGGAGTCATTGAGGTCATAGGCGGATTGGACTACGGGCGGTGTTAGGGCGACGGGCTACGGGCCACGGGCTACGGTCGGAATGAGGCGATTTTTCTTGCCGTCGCCCGTAGCCGTTGTCCGTCGCCCTCAAGAACTCAGCTCCTCGATCGTCAGATTGCGGTTGGTGTAGATGCAGATGTCCGCGGCAATGTTCAGCGCCTTCTCGACGATCGTGCGTGCGTCGAGCTCCGTGTTTTGACTCAGGGCGCGGGCTGCCGCGAGCGCATAAGCCCCGCCCGAGCCGACGGCCATGATTTCATCTTCAGGCTCGATGACATCGCCATTGCCCGAGACGATCAGCGAAGTCTT
The DNA here is from genome assembly GCA_036563855.1 of Steroidobacteraceae bacterium. GTDB lineage: Bacteria > Pseudomonadota > Gammaproteobacteria > Steroidobacterales > Steroidobacteraceae > Steroidobacter. Next base: position 3,421 of record DATCLP010000287.1, read on the forward strand.
CGCGTCCGCAACGCACAGCAGAGCTTCGAGGCGGCGAAGGCTGCGATCGGTGCGCCAATCCTTCGCGAGCTCGATGGCCGCGCGCGTGAGATTGCCGTATTGCTGCAGCTTTGCTTCGAATCGCTCGAAGAGCGTGAATGCGTCCGCAGTGCCTCCGGCAAACCCTGCCAGGACTTTTCCCTCGTGCAGCCGCCGGACCTTGCGGGCGTTGGCCTTCATGACGGTGTTGCCGAGGGACACTTGGCCGTCTCCGCCGATCGCAACGGCTCCGTTACGTCGGACCGAGAGGATCGTCGTACCGTGAAAATCTGTCATTGTGCTCACGCCGAGGCAGGTAGAGGACGAATGTTAGCCCGCACGCTCTCGCGATTCATGGCCCGCTGCGCGATGAACGCTTGCGTCGGGCTCGAGGGTGCGAAGCGTCGTAGATCTTGGCGAGGTGCTGAAAATCAAGGTGCGTATACACTTGAGTCGTGGAAATGTTCGCGTGGCCGAGCAGTTCCTGAACGCCGCGCAGGTCCTGGCTCGATTCCAAGAGGTGCGTAGCGAACGAGTGTCGGAACATGTGCGGATGGACGTGAACGCCGAGACCCTGTCGTTTTGCCCACTCCGCGATGCGCAGCTGAATGGCGCGCGGACCCAAGCGCCGACCGGTATGCGCGACGAAAAGTGCTGGCTCGCCGATGTCCGCGAGCGCCGACCGTTCGCGCAACCAACGCGACAAAGCTTCGGCCGCATATCGGCCGATCGGCACGATACGCGTCTTGTTGCCCTTACCGGTAACTCGCACGGTGCGGTCGCGCAGGTCGATGTCGGTGAGGTTCAGGCTCGTCAGCTCCGCCAACCGCAGTCCTGACGAGTAGAACAGCTCCATAATGGCCTTGTCCCGCACACTGAGCTCGCCGTCCGTGCGAAAGCTCAAGAGCTTGTTCATTTGATCGACGTCGAGCGTCGCCGGCAGACGCTTCTTCGCGCGCGGCGCCTGTACATCGACCGCGGGATTGGTTTTGGTCGCCTTCTCGCGCAGCAGGAAATTAAAGAAGCTGCGTATCGCCGATAGGCGCCGCTGAATGGTGCGCGGGGACTGTCCTCGCCGAAATTCGTGAGCGGCGAACATTCGCACGTGCTGGCTGTCGACTCCGGACCACTCCGTGACGCCTTGCTTCTCGCAATGGTGGATGAACAGCTCCAGATCGCGGCGGTAGCTCGCGTCGGTATGCGCGGACAGCCGACGCTCCGCCGTCAGATGCGAGAGAAAACGCGGGAGCCACGCGCGGGCGGAGGGAGACATGGGCTGCCTGGCGGTTCGCAACTCATCCTGCAGCGCCGAGCACGGCGAAGCCAAACCGGCGCCGTCAAAGACTGGCGAGGGCTTCGCTCACCAATTCGCCGATGCGTGCGAGAAACTCCGTGCTCATCGTCGGATGGAATCGTTCGCTGTCGGGGCTGCCGATCGCAAGCAATCCGCTCACCGGTTGCGAACCGAGCGGCACGAGCGCAGCGGAGCCGATCTCGATCGTTCCCTCGCCGAACAGGTAATCGCGTTGACTGTCGCGGATCTGTCCGCAGCGGGGTCTGCCGGATTCGAACAGAGTCTCGAACATCTTGAGTTCGGGCGCTGAGGCATCGATCAGTCGCAAATGGCGGCTCGAAATCGTGCGGAATTCTGGCTGCGGCGCCTGCCATAGCAACATGATCCACTCGGAGGCGCCGAAGTCTTCGCGCAACGAAACTTCGAGCGCATCGATGAAGGCGGTCGGCGTGCGGCTACGCAGCAGCCGGCACGAGAGCCGGTGAATCTTGCTGGCCAACACGTCGTTGTCGCGCGCGACCTCGATCAATTCGCGCAGCTTCGCCTCGAGCTTGTCGTTCTTTTCGCGCAGCACCGCAACCTGGCGTTCGATGAGCGAGACGGCTGCCGTGCCGCGGCTGTGCGGCAGCTTCAGCTTGGCGAGGAGCGGTGCGTGTCGTTCGAAGAAGTCGGGATTCTGTTGCAGATACTCGGCAATGGCGGATTCGGGAGGAACGCTGGAGTCGACGCCGCGAACCGGTTTGTTGCTCATAATGCCTCGTTGTTCAGTGCCGCATCGGCGTCATCGAGCCGTTCCCGAGCATCAATGCGCCGTGCGCAACTTGTCCAAATCGATCGTCCCCTCGAACACGCTGACCGCAGGTCCGGTCATCCAGAGCGTCTTGCCCGGTCCTTCCCACCGGATGCTCAACCGACCGCCGGGCAGATCGACCTCAACTTCTTCGTCGAGAAGACCCCAAC